>NZ_LJCS01000087.1:0-12821 GCF_001280945.1 Photorhabdus heterorhabditis
TAAGGTTCATCAGGCGCGGAACTCATCGAGGCGCAGGTTCCTTGCCTATAGTGACGCCGGATAGATTTAAGCAAGCCCAAAATTCATCAAAATGAGTGTTGCAAAAACGAGGGCGACCATAGATTTTTACGCTCTCCAACATAAAAAATGGCTCTTTCAAGCCGACAAGGTTTTAAGGTTCATCAGGCGCGGAACTCATCGAGGCGCAGGCTCCTTGCCTACAGTGACGCCGGATAGATTTAAGCAAGCCAAAAATTCATCAAAATGAGTGTTGCAAAAACGAGGGGAACCATAGATTTTTATGCTCTCGAATAGCGTTGCGTCGGCCTGCCTGTCAGGCCTGCAGCCGTTCCTGTTCCTGCAACAACTGCAGATGGTACGCAGCAATGGCGTTCACCACCTCTGCCGTCATCCGTGCATCGGCGATCGCCGAGTGTGCCTGCCCTTCCCAGGTCAATTGCCTGACTGGCCGCGCTGGCCAGAGAAATGGTGCCATAGCGGTTGGTGGCCCCAAAATAGCCTGCAGCCAGCTCCATCGCACAATACACTGTCAGTTTTCCCAGCCAGTTGGCCGGATCGTCATGTGCGGCGGCCGTCTGTTTCAGAATGCGGGTATCAAAGGGGGCGTTAAAGATAATCAGCGGCCGGGCCCCGATGGCGTGGCGCAGCTGCAGCGCCACATCTGGCCATGACGGTGCGCCGATGAGTGCCGGCTCATCAATACCATGAACGGCGGCGGCCTGCGCCTCGATGGCGACAGTGGGCTTCAGGCGGGTTTCAAATACCACTTGGCCGGCCGCATCGGTCAGGCCGATTTCCAGGGCTTCCGCTGTATTACCCAGCCCCGTCGTTTCGGTATCCAGAAAGAGCGGTGCCCGGCTCAGCCAGTCGTGGGCCTGCCGTGCCATCCGGCCACTGGTGCTGTTAAGCCTGGACAAGACGGAAAGACGCAGGCCTGCCAGCTGCTGCTTCTCGGTCGGCGGGCGTTTCTCCCGCATCGGTACACAGTCAGCAATGCGGTATACACCGTACCTGCCGCCGTAGGCGCTTTTGTACCACTTCACCGGCTCAGCGCCGGGGGCCGGCTTCATTCTGAATTCATCGCGCAGGCGTCCTTTCGTGAAACAACGATCTTCGGCAATCGCCTCAGCGCGCCGGGTGGCCAGCTCATCATTCTTCATGGTTATTCCATCTCCGTCAGGCGTTTGTGATAAACCTCTCTGGCGATTTCCAGGCCTGCTTCCGTCAGTCCGAAAGCGAGCGTCAGTGACTGATTATCCCGGTACTTGCTGAGCAGACCGTGACGGTTCAGGGTATGGCAGGATCGGCGAAAATTGGTGTCGGCAACGGGCTGAAGGCGTCCCTTATTGAGGATGCTGAAAAGCTGCATCGCCGGAAACGGCCCGGCCAGTTGACGTTCTGCCTGACCATACAGAACAAACAATACGTCTTTTTGCACACCGGAGAGCCGCATCGAGGGGGCGATATTTTGCATGTTATTCATGTGCCACATCATTAAGAAATTAATGACAAAATAACCTAATTGATGTGAGACATCAATAATGTTGAGTCCTTGACGGGAAGCCCGGAAAAAGAAAAAGCCGCTCTTAACGGCGGCCTGTATTTCCCTGTTGTTGGTAGCCAGCCGTCCGCGGTTTTGATCTCCGCACAGGTTCGTATGTAGGTTCCCATTCTCACTCCTTGCCGGTTTCAGTTTGCGCCGGATCGGGCTGTCTGCCGGCCGCGCGCGCCAGCTGCAGGAGTTCTGCCTGCAGCGCCTTAGTATCTTCTCTGGCCAGTTTCAGCTCAGCCCGCGTGTCGTCAAGCTGCCGCGTGCCGGCATCGGCCGTGGCCTGCAGGACGGCGTTATTCGTCCGGGATTCGGCAAGCGCCGCGCGCGTCTCTTCCAGTTGTCCGCGCAGCTGGTCACGTTCGTCCGCCACACCGCGGAGGTACGTCAGTTCGGCTTCCAGACGGCGCACTTCGTCCAGCGCCTCATCACGCTGTTCATCTGCCTGGGAGATATCTGCATCTGCCTGTTCGCGTACCGCCGCGGCGTCAGCCTCAGCCAGCTCGCGGGCCTGCTGCCACAGACGGGCGGCGAGATCGGCGGCCAGCTGCTGCAGCATGTCCGGTACGGGCAGCGCCGGTGTGTCAGCCTGCTCGCGCAGCCTGCGCCGCCACTCCCGCATGACCGGCGAGATATGGGACAGGGAGCCGCCGCCCAGCTTCTGGCGGACCTGCTCGTTGGTCGGGCTATTCACGCCTTCACTGACTAGCGCCTCTGCAGCGGCCTCAATGCGTGCCCGGATGTCGTTGCTGATGTTCATGGTGCAATGCCCTCGTCCCAGGTGTAGGTGTCCGGGCCGTCCTCGCCGGCGCAGACGCCGGCCACAAACGCCGTGTAGCCGTCGCCGGTCAGCGCGCGGCACATCTGATCGATAACCCACGCTTTATGGTGCGCGGTTTCCCTGCCGCCGTATCGGGCGGCCAGCGCCGCCGAAATGGCCGCTGCCAGTTCTTCAGGTGTCCGGGTGTCGGTGATCATGTGCGTCTCCGTGTATGTACTGTATGTAATACATGTATTGTACAGTACAATAATACACAGTGCACGTTTTTTGCTCATTCCTGCCGCCGTTGCGGTTTAGCGGTATTCTCCGCAGCGCCGCCACTTATCCACCGTTTCTGTGGATAACGTTATATGTAGTGGCTCCGTCAGCTGCATACGGCACAAGATATAGTGCCCGCGCCGCCCTGCCGGCACTGCTGCTGACGGGGTGCGCCATGCTCCCCGGACAGCCCACCGATTATGACCGCTTCTGTAACGTCTCAGGCATCGCCAACCACGGCGAAACCTACCGCGTCAGCGACAGCCAGGATTTCTGGTTGACCCCGAACGGCCGCTATCTCAGCCAGGCTGAGTACAGCAGTCCTGCTGATACGCTTCAGAAACTGACGGGCGTGGTCAGTGGTGATGATCCTGACCAGGCGCGGAAGAACGCCGTCAGGGTACGGGTATTCCGCGTGGAAAGCGTTAGTGGCAGTAAAGGCTCGTGCCTGCCTGTCCGTTATGATGATAAAAACGCGCAGCGGAAAATGGATTCTCTCACTAACGGCCGCCGTATGATGGTGTACAGCGAAGATGAAGGACAGTCTGGCCAGCAGATTTACAATAACAGCTGCGGTGCCGGCTTCAGTTACAGGTTGCTATGAGTGGAATGAGAGGCCGCCGCATCAGTGCGGATATGTTTGCCATGATGCTGAAGATATCTGCCGGGCAGCTGGTTTTTGCAGCCCGGCATGACAAGCCGTTACGCGGACTGACCCTACCCCCTTACAGGATCGCAGGCGGGAAAAGCTGGAGCTCTACCACCTCCACGCGGAGCATGACATTTGATATGCAGGAAGCGGTCGAATTCAGCGAAAAATTTCATAAAATTCAGTCATCTGACGGCTGATTACCGGATTTTAAAAAATTGAACACTTTCCCCCTGCAAATTTCTCAGAATTCACGTAGCGACGCCATCGGTCCCGATCTCGTGACTTATGCCTACTTCGATTATGCCGATGCGCTGGCGCTGCGGGAGATGGCCAGCCAGGCCGATTTACCCAAATACCTGCTGGCACCGGAGGTGTCGGTCTTTCTTCGGTATGTGCCAGATCTGCGCCAGCAGGTTCTTTTCGACACTCTCTGGAACACGGGCGCACGCATTAATGAAGCGCTTGCGCTGACCGGCGGCAGCTTTTAGCTTGACGGTTCCCGGCCGTTTGTACGGCTGAAGACGCTTAAACAGCGTCAGCGCGGACGTGGCCGACCGGGCAAGGATGAAGAGGTGTTCCGTATTGTTCCTCTGACCGATCCTCAATATGTAAGGAAGGTGCGTGAATTTCTGGCCACACTGCGTATTGGCAAACAGCAGCTGCTCTGGCCCGTGCAGAGTGATAACACGCCGCGTAACTGGATCAGGAAGGCGCTGGACCTCGCAAAACGTGACTCTGTCACTTTTAGTATCCCTGTCACCTGCCATACGTTCCGGCACAGCTTCTGTATGCACCTGATCCAGCATGGGGTTCCGCTTAAAGTTGTGCAGGCTTATGCCGGGCACTCCCGCCTGGAAACCACAGAAACGTACACGCGCGTGTTTGCGCTCGATGTTGGTCGTCAGTATGGCGTTCGATTCAGCCTGCCGGACAGTCATTTCACCCTTCCAGAATAATCCTCACCTCTCCCTTTTATTTCTAAATAATTCTATATTTACTCGTTGTTGTTCCACATAAAGCCGTTTACAGGACGGCTTTGCCGTTCTTTGTTGGTTTTTGTACGGTGTTTTTCTATATTTTTCTATATTGGTGCGTTTTTTTGTCTTTACACTTCCGCAGGGATGCGTAATAATCCATTTTAAGGCTGTATTTTTCCTGATTGCTACGATTTTTTTCTAAATAATGTGAGGTTCAAAATGCGTATTTTTGTTGACGACGGTTCCACCAACATCAAACTGGCATGGGTGGAAGAAGGTGTGGTGAAAACGCTGATCAGTCCGAACAGCTTTAAACCAGAATGGTCCATGACGCTGCAGGGGCTGACTGATTCAACGGTGCCCGCCTCCGCCAACTATGAGATTGACGGGGAAAAGTACAGCTTTGACCAGCTGAGCCCGGATGCTGTGCGCACCACGGAAACCCGCTACCAGTACAGTAATGTGAATGTTGTCGCTATCCACCACGCGCTGATGCAGTCTGGCATTGAACCGCAGCCGGTAGACATTGTGGTGACGCTGCCGCTGGGCGAGTACCTGGATGAGAACGATCAGCCTGATATGGCCAACATCGAGCGTAAAAAAGCGAACGTGAAGCGCGCGGTGGCAGTCCAGGGGCGTGAGAGCTTTACCGTTCGTAAAGTCAGTGTCCTGCCAGAGTCAGTCCCCGCGGGCTTCAGTGTGCTGAAGGACCTGGACGATCTGGACTCCCTGCTGATTGTGGATATCGGTGGTACGACGCTGGATATCGCCCACGTTCGCAGCAAAATGTCCGGCTTCACCAAGACGCATTGCGATCCTAAAACCGGCGTATCCATCATCACCGAAGCCGTAAAACATGCACTGGATACCAGCGTGAGCACCCGCACCAGTTCGTATTTTGCCGACCGTCTGATCCAGGCGCGAAATGACGAGACGTTTCTTTCCCGTTACCTCCAGAACGCAGACCAGCGGGCCCAGGTGATGAAGGTGCTGCATGAGCGTGAAAAAGCCCTGACGCACCGTGTAACCGATTCAGTAGGACGCTTTGCCGGCTTCACACACGTCATGGTTGTGGGTGGCGGTGCCAGCCTGGTCGCCGGTGCCGTGAAGAAGGCGACGGGTGTGGGTGACGATCGTTTTTTCGTCAGTGATAACCCGCAGTTCGATCTGGTTCTGGGTATGGTGGCAATGAAGGGCTGAGTATGACTGATAACCGTAAGTGCTCGTTTTATATCTACCCGGAGCGCAATGCGGCGGACCGGGTAGCCGACGGCTTTCTTGAGAAACTACCTCAGAAAGAGCGCGGCCGCGCGATGCGTGCCATGATGCTCTGTGGTGCCGCGCTGATGAAACAGGACGAACGCCTGCCGTTCCTGATCGCTGAATTTCTGACGGAGAGCACCTCGATGCAGGATATTCAGCGGATAATCAGCAGTACGCTACCGCAGCAGGACACGGGCGATATGGCGCGTCTGTTTGAGGCGTTTCTGCAGGCCACCGGCGGTGGTAGCAATACGGTACCGCCGGCAGGCGGCGCAGCGCCGGATAACAGCCCCGCGGAGAAACCCGTGCAGGAAGCGCCGGAGGATAAGAATCTGGAACAAACCCGGAAGAACGTCCAGCATCTGTTCCCGGATGATGACTAAGGGGGCGGCGTGAAAAAATATTTGCTGTTAACCCTGACCCTGATCGCCGGCGCCGTGGCGGCAAACCCGGTTACACCGGCGGGTAACATTGCCGGCGATGTTCAGGCGCAAACTGCGATTGAAGTGAAAACCGGGTTTTCGCCCGGCGGGACCGCATTAAATCTGGTTCTCAGCTCGATCGATCACGCGCAGCGTGAAATTCTGGTTGCGGCCTACAGCCTGACCAGCCGTCCTGTTGCCGGCGCGTTGCGCGCTGCAAAAAAACGGGGAGTATCGGTCGTGGTGGTTGCCGATCGCAAAGCGAACGACAACCGGTACACCGCAGTGAACTTCCTGGCGAATAACCGCGTGGCGGTGCGGATCAACGATAACTACGAGGCCATGCACGATAAATTCATGGTCTTTGACCGCCGCGCCGTGTTGACCGGCTCGTTTAATTACAGCGTCAGCAGCGGCAGAAATTCTGCCGCCTGATTTTTAACTTGATTTATATGGCTCATTCGTCGTATTATCAAGGCTCATTTTTCGGTAGCGCCCCGACTGGCGAAGGAGTAAAACCATGCAATCATTCCCCCTGTTTGTTTCCCGTGTCGTACCGGTGATCATCAATGGCCATTGCCTGCGGCAGCGGCGCTGGCCCCTTCACAACACGTCATGCCGACTTGACCTGAGATCAGGAAGTAACCTGCGCTCACGGCCTTTCAGCACGCTATCCAGACGGGAAATATGCGACCGGCCACCGGCTATGCCCCGCGGTTACTGGTTCAGGCACTGCAGCCGGAATGTCATGTTTACGGGGCGCATCGATCAGGCAGATCATATGAAACAGGTCTATTACAACGAAGGCTGGAGCGGTCCGAACAAGTACACATTTGAAGTTTATCAGCTGGAGAACGGGAGTTATCGGGCACTGGCCCGCAAATGGAACGGCAAAATCAATAAGGTTCAGCAGGAAACGCAGTACCTGTCTGACACGCGAGAGGGGCTGAAACACCAGGATTATCCCCGCACGCGCCAGGTGAAAATATTTCTGAATTCTGACTTCTGGGAGAAGGGTAATGATTAAGATGGTTAGCGTGGTTCCGCAGCCGGAAACGGTGAAGACGCTCCGGGAAAAAATGGGCATGACCGAAACCGCATTAGGGGCTGTCATGGGGTACGAACTGCGCGCCTGGCAGCGCAAGGAAGCCATCAGCGACGATCTCAGCCAGTACAACAAGACCAGTCTTCGCCCAGGAGAATACAACATGCTTATGCTGATCGCCGGCGTGCATCCTGATTACCGCCTGAACAAGACATTCAGCCCGGATGATATGGTAAAAGATCCTGCCACGGCCGAAGACGTTCGCCGGCTGCGTCTGGCGCTGGGGCTGAAACACGCTGAAATTGCAGCGCTGTTTGGCTATAAGCCGGCTTCCTGGCAGACCAAAGAGAAGGCCGCACAGCGCGGCGTAAAGCTCAAGACCGGGGAATTCAATTTCCTGTTGCTTCTGGCCGGTGAGCATCCTTCACTGCAGCTGGTTGAGAAGGTGAAATAAGGCCACCGGCCGACTTGAGGGGACCTGTTATGATTAAGACACGCCGACTGCTTATGCTGTGCGCCTGCTTTATGCCAGTAACCCTGACAGGGTGTGATCTGGCTGGCTATTTCCCGAATGTGTCACAGCCCGTGCCCGTGATTTCCCCCGGCTATCAGGTTGACATCGATGGCCATCCGGTACCGATATCGGGATTTGATGACTGCCCGCAGGAAAAGGATGAAGCCTGGCACGCAGCTGCGAGAGATGAGAAGGGCTGCATTGTGCTGTCAGCGGAGCGTTCCGAGGTGAACGTCAGACTGTATCAGCCTGGCGGCACCGTCACAGAAACCTAGCGGATCATCCGGGAAAAAGACGCTCACTAGAGCGATATTATTCGCCTGCAGCGCCCGAACGGAGCGTTTGTGATGGCGGCGAACCTGTAGGAGGTGTGTTGTGCGACAAAAGAACATGCGTCATGATCCGCTGAAGCAATATCAGCGTCTGTGGGCTGAGCGCCAGGCCAGAACCAGTCTGCCTGCTATTGTCAGAGGCTCATTGGTGGCGATGGCCGTGCTAGGTGTAGCCTGGCTACTGCCCTACATCGTCAGCCTGCCGTGTAAGCCAGGCACGCTCCTGCTCGCCTCGATGCTGCTCGCGCCCTGTGCCGGGGTATATGCGATGCGCAGGCAGCGGTATTAACCATACTGATCCCTTCAACGGCAAAATTAACAGGGGAAGGAGTCTCCTGAAACCAGAAAAAAAGCGAAAATTAACTTGATTTATATGGCTCGTTAGACGTATAATAATTACATCGAAAGGCAATACGGTCTTTCGACGGTAGCGCCCCGACTGGCGCAGGAGTGAAAGAGTGACAACGCTACATATTCGTGAATTTACCCCCGATGGATCACCCTCCATCTGTGCAGGTCGCTCAATCTCAGATGATGACCTTTGCGCCTCATGCCAGCATCTGGACTATCGGCCAGGCCAGCTCAGCGCCTGCCTGTTGTCTGGTTGTGGGCGTGATGACTGGCCTTCTGAACTGGATGACAACGGCTACAGCGTTGCCTGTAGTTGCTACGGGCGTGAAAAACCGCTTGATATATATGGCTCATTAGACGTGAAATAATCACATCGAAAGGCAATCCGGTCTTTCGCGGAAGCGCCCCGACTGGCGCAGGAGTTTTACAATGCACGGTAACGTAAATGAAATTTGCGCAAGGCTTCTGGATTTTTTTGAACCACAGCAGCGGATCAGTCTTCTGATCTGGACTGCCGAAGATGTCCATGACTGCACCAGTGATATGAGCCTCACTGATGATGAGGCCGAAGCCGTTCTGGCAGAAATCGGCGAATGCAGTACACACAGCCGTTATGGCGTCGGCAAAGATACTGTCTGGAGCATGGCGAAGCAGGTACGCGAAGATGCAGCCCGTGATCGAAAAATCGAGGTCAATTCCGAGGCACTGCAAAAAGTCGTGGCGCTGGCGGCTCAGTTTATCCGGCTGGAAGAGATCCAGTCTGGCGAAGGAGCTGCACGCCGACTTTATCCGCAGGAGTCTGAGGCGCTGAACTGCATCACTCAGGCGATTAACGGCTAATTCACACGGAAACGCAGCGCAATTCCACGGCAGCGCCCCGACTGGCACAGGAGGAAAAAACATGTCTCAGACTGAAGCCTATTACGACACGCTGGCCCGGATTGATAACGGGGAATGGTGTTTCGGCAGCATGGACGAAGAAAACGAAGAGCGGGCAATCAAGGCAGCTAAGGCGCTGGCGTTGTTTGCGCGCCTGAATGACCAGGACGGCGACGGCCACCCGGTTTCTGAAATCATCGTTGATTTTATCACTGACCTTATGCACCTGGGGGAAGCGATAAACTTTCGTGTGCTCGATGAGGAAAGCGCGGTGATCCCGCTGGTCAGAATCGCAGCGGTACATTTTAACGCTGAAACAACTGGTTAGTGATCATGTAAATCAGAGGGGGCAGGTGTGATCCTGCCCCCAAAACTGGACAGGGGAAAGAGATCACCCACCTGAAAAAATTCAGGCAGGCGGGAATATTTTGCTTGATTAATATGGCTCATTAGACGTATGATAATCACATCGAAAGGCAATCCGGTCTTTCGACGGTAGCGCCCCGACTGGCGCAGGAGTACAGCAAATGTCTAATGAACTGAATCAACCCGCCATCACTGCACGCATTATCCCCAATAACCGCCGCATGGCCTTCCTGCCACGTCTGTTCGGTGCCTGGTATCTCACAGGGGAGGCCGGTGTCTATAACCACGCACGCACTCTCTGTGCCGGTTATCAAGGTGGTTCCTGGGAATTTGTCGAACTGTCTTGCGGTAGTGGCTTCATGTACCCGCTGAGCGCAGAGCGCTTCACTGTATCGGTTAGCGGCAACTGGTTCGAAGGGGAACTATCCGCAGAAGCAACCGGCATCGTGCTGACCTTGTTCACCCTGAACCACATGATCTGGCACGCACATGATGCTGGCTATGAGCACATCTGCGACATGCTGATCACCCAGCAGGAAAAGCTCAAATTATATGCCGACCAGCACGCAGAGGCCGGTTTGATTTACCGCGCGATTGACTGATACGGCGGCCCCCGTGAAGGGGGCCAATACTGACAGGGGGAAAAATGTTAACACTAACTGATATTCGCGCCAGTAATACGGTGCTGGTCACGGAATTTGGCGGCGTGCGTGCAGTGCATTTCTGCTTGCACGAAAAACTAAGCGGAAGCGACAACGATCTGTGGTTCCCGTTGGCAAATGGGGCTGACCTGTTCGAAGCACTGGAAAGCATTATGTGCATCAATTATGCCGCTGCTAACGTTGTCTCGCTGGAGTTTCTGCGGCAGAACGGGCAATGCAAAGACTACCGGATCACCTATAACAAGGCCAAATTCAGGCTGATTTGATAGTTGAATTAAATATTGAAATTGTTCAAATATGAACAAAAAAACTATAAAAATATACGTCTGGTGAGTTGATAAAATGGCTCATTAGACGTATAATAATTACATCGAAAGGCAATTGAGTCTTTCGCGGTAGCGCCCCGAATGGCGCAGGAGTCTGAAATGTCCAGTAAAAACAACCTTCCTTCCGTCGATCTAATGTTCTGCCAGCATGGCAGTGAAGTGATTCCGTCTATTGCCATTGAGCGCATAATCTCATTGCGTAATGAAGGTATCCGGGTTTATCTCGAAGGCATCGAACAGCTGCGAAAGGCGCGGGATCTGATGCAGCAGGCCGGAGACTGTCAGTATCTGTATGACTACGACAAAGCTGTAGAAAGTGCAATCAAATGGAAGGACACAACGGCAGACCAGGCAGAATCGGCAATCGGCCACGTCATTGATGGTAAAATCTGGGATCGGCTGATGGCGGAAACCGGTATGTATACGCTGATGAGCAGCAAGCAGCGGCAGGAATGGGATCGGCAGGTAGCGGGCAAAGATATGCCCGCTATAACGCTCGATAACGTACTGAGCACTTTCCGCCATCTGAACGAGAATAAGGCTGACACCTTCACTCAGGGGCTTATCGATATCTTTAAATTACTGTCTTGGGACTACAAAACTAATAACCCGTGCATGTTTGGCAAGCGCGTAATCATTTCACCACTACTTAGTGTCTGGCGCAGCGGTTGGGTATGTTTCAGCTCAGACGGCCGTACCAAGATCGATGATCTGGCGCGCCTGTTCTACGTGCTGGATGGCCGGAATGTACCTGATTGCCGGGTTTCTGACGGTGCCAAACTGGATGCTTTCTTTAGCGAAAATCAGTTCAACGGCAAGGTTTTTGAGTGCGATTACTTCAGCGTGCGCTATTACAAAAAGGGCAGTGGGCACGTTACGTTCAAACGTCCGGATCTGGTTGAGAAAATTAATAACCTGGTAGCCAGCCATTATCCCGGAATGTTGCCGCCTCGTTTGTAATATACAGTGCAGGCCGCTCCGGCGGCCTGAAAATTAACAGGGAAATGAAATAATCCTGGCCTGAATTTTTCACGCCGGGAGTGAATTTATTGCTTGAACACTGTGGCTCATTAGACGTATAATAATTACATCGAAAGGCAATCAGGTCTTTTGCGGTAGCGCCCCGACTGGCGCAGGAGTAAAGAGAATGCCTAAAACTGACGCATATTTTGACACGCTGGCCCTGATCGAAAAAGGGGAATGGGATTTCGGCAGCATGGACGAAGAAAACGAAGTGCGGGTAATCAAGGCCGCTAAAGCGCTGGTGCTACGCAGCTGGCTAATCAGTCAGCCCTTGCGCAACATAAATCCCATCTCAAACGGCAAATTATTTCCGGCGTACAAAAAGACGTGCTGTTTGTCTTGTACAGGCTTGCTGAACGTAAGCAGCTTGCAGGTCTGATCCCGGCCATGCTGCTGTTTAGCATCCTCAACAACGGGTGGCTTCAGCTCGTTGCCGATACCAATTTTCGCCGGTCCTGTCATACCCTAGTTCGGCCCAGTCTGCTCAGCAAATACCGCGATCATCAGTCACTGAAGCTCGCCTTCGTGCTGACGGCCGAAGGTTTTAAAGCTGCCAGGATGTTTATCAGAAACGACTTACGGAGATGGAATAACCATGAATGACGACGACTAACTGCCCGCTGCGAGGCCGCCATTGCTGAAGCTATTGATTGTTAGCAGTCCTGCAGCTATGACAAATAGCTCCAAATATATCCAACGGATACATTTCTTTGAAACACTCAGTGCATATTACCTCATATTCAACGAGCGGATAAGCACAGTGGGGAGGTTCAGCATTGCGTATAACTAATCCGTTGTATTCTACTGTATCTGATGGCCGAAATTCAGGAATTGTATCATAACAGATTTCATATTTTTTCTCCCAATCAATATTCTTCTCTTCGATAGAAAATCCTGCATATTCAGCAATGTCTTTAATTTGTTTTGCATTTAATATCACACTCATAAATCACCTTCTTAATGAACTGTCGTTATCTCATAATCAGATACATCATATACCCAAAGACAAAAATAACCACCCAAAAATTGGCTGTTATATGGCCAATACTATGGCTTCCTACACGTAATTCATATATACCCTTGTGTCATAGAAAAAACTTCATTTTTTCCTCAATGTTGAATTTATAACTTGACAATATGAGTGCTACTTGCTGCGACACATAAGAGTTCAAGATGAGCTGATAGCTCAAATCTGGAAAATGAAGAGTCTGAATTGACTAATAAGACCTTGGAAAAAAAGACTAAACCTTAACACCGAATGGTGTTAAGGCTCTATATGTGCGCCGGGCATGGCGCGTAGCGCCGTGACAGGCGCTGTTCTTTAGCTGTGGTGGCCAAAGAGCGACTAAGAGGTGAAAGTCCTCCACACACCCGGTGAGGGGAAGTGTTAGCTGAACGGC
>NZ_LJCS01000088.1:0-12349 GCF_001280945.1 Photorhabdus heterorhabditis
CAAATTCATGGCGTTGACGTTACCTTTAATGGGGTCAGCGGTACTGATTCAAAGGTGAAGCTGCTATATCTCGATACCCTAGATATTTCGCAGGTCGATGCAGCCGATTTCCTCTTTGCGGAGCCGGGGCCGGATTTGGTGCCAACGGTTGGGCCGGTGGTGACGCCATCTTCCGATAAACCGACGGTGACTGTACCGGGCTCATTGACACCCATTGTCGCCCCCCTTGATGTTGATAAGCCTTTACCGCTTCCCTCTATCGACCTGAAGCCGATGAGTATTCCCCCGAGGAAGCCAGTGAGCATTCCCCTTATCAATGTGGAAGCGATGGAGAGCAAAATAGTTGCCGGCAACGGTGACAATAAGGTGAATGTGATGGGCCGTTTTGCCGATATCACGTTAGGTCATGGTAGCAACGTTATCGGGCATGGGGACAACGATTTGGCGTTTAATGGTGAGATGGGGAACTTGGTGTTTGGAAAGGACATCAGCCCTGAACGTCTGTGGTTCCAGCATGAAGGACAGGATCTGCAAATTTCGGTCATTGGCAGCAAGCAGGAGGTCACGCTGCATAATGGGTATGCCAGTCCTACCGAACGAGCCGGTAGCATCATGGCGGGTGATGGTTATCGGTTGATGGATAGTGATGTCGAACACCTTGTCCAGGCTATGGCTGCCTTCGCGCCCCCAGCGCCGGCGACGGCCATGCTCGGTGATGTCGAGCAACAGCGGCTGCAACCTGTGCTGGCAGCCAACTGGCACTGATCGGTAACAAGGCCCGTGATGGTTATCGCGGGTCTCATAACTAGGTGAATAGCGCCGTTTAAATGTAAGCGCCCTATATGAGGACTTCTGTCTTTCGATAGGAAAAATGTCTAACTTTTGGGGTGCACTTCATAATTTAAGTGGACACTATTTATTTCTTCGATTATTCACTGAATTAACAGACTAAGTCAGCGGTAGGATGCCGTAGGTTTAATATCATTACCGCTGAATTAAGGGCAATGTAAACCTTGCGGCATAAATACGTTTATTGCTGTGGTTCCAAACTTAACATAAGGATTTTTGAACGGCGCTGGTAGTTGTATAGTGCTTGCTTCTCAATCGGTAGCATTGAGATTTCTGCCGGCTCAAAACCCCGTTCCTGAAACCAATGGATACTGCGGGTAGTCAGGACGAAAAGTTTTTCTAGTCCAAATTGCTGGGCATGCTCTGAGATGCGATTTAATAGAGCTTCACCTCTTAAAGAACTTCGATATTTGGGATGAACGGCTAAGCAAGCCATTTCCCCGATTTTTTCATCAGGATAGGGGTAAAGTGCAGCACAGGCGATAGTCAGGTTGTCGCGTTCGATAATGGTGAATTTATCAATTTCTCTCTCAAGTTGTTCTCTTGAACGGCGAACCAAAATCCCTTGTTGTTCCAGTGGGCGGATAAGTTCGAGAATGCCACCAATATCATTAATATTAGCCCTGCGTATTTGTTCCGCACTCTCCATGACTATTTGGGTGCCAATACCATCACGGGAGAATAATTCCTGAACCAGAGCACCATCTGCCTGATAGCTTAATAAGTGGCTGCGGCGAACACCACCACGGCAAGCTTTCACTGCACTTCGTAAAAAACGGGTTGTACTTGAATAGTAGTCCCCCTGGAGTGTCAATTCTTCAATGTATTCTTGTGCTTGATTAAGAAAAATTTCAGATAGAATTTGTCCATCTTTGTCCTGCACACCTTGAGAAGAACAGAAGCCAATCAGTTTTTCAGCCCGTAGCTTGATAGCTAACTGAGTAGCAATTTCTTCTGATGGCAGATTAAAACTCTCTCCAGTGACAGAAACCGCAACAGGGCCAATCAGCACTATTACGCCATGGTCTAACTGAAGGTTGATTGCGTTTTCATCAATGCGACGAATTCTGCCGCTGTGGCAATAATCGATACCATCATCAACGCCTAGAGGTTGAGCTATAATAAAGTTACCGCTCACAACATTAATATTTGCTCCTTGTAATGGGGTATTATTCAGGCTCATGGAAAGACGTGCGGTGATATCCAGTTGCACTAAACCAGCAGACTGTTTGACGAATTCTAATGTTTTATTATCAGTAACACGGGTGTGTTTGTGATAAGCCGGTTCGTAATGGTGGTCTGCAATATTTTGTTCAATTTGCGGTCTGGCGCCATAAACAACAATCAGACGGATACCTAAACTATGCAGTAATCCGATATCGTTGATGATATTCGGGAAGTTTTCATGAGCAATCGCTTCTCCGCTAAGCATGATAATAAAAGTTTTGCCACGGTGTGCATTGATGTACGGAACCGAGTGGCGAAATCCCTCAACTAATTCGGTGCTTCGTTCTTTCATAACAGGCTCTCGATTGAATTTTTATTCGAAATTTATGTATTTTTATTCTTTTTGAAGAGGAATGGCAAGAGGCAATTAAGATAAAAGCATTGTGATATAGATGTGGACGTTAATAATTTGCAGCATATAAAATGCTTTTTGTTGATGACAGCATAATGTTGATTGGTTAGAGTTTTTCACTTGGCTGTTTCTCTTGGTGAATATTACCCTGAATATTTGTATTTTATGAATGGAATAAAATAGTAGATGAGTCATTCAGATCATAATCTGTCACGACGTCGCTTGTTGCAGGGAGCCGCAGCAATGTGGTTGCTTAGTGTCAGCCAAGTAGGTTACGCCGCGTCATCAAAAATTATTGCTGTACGTATTTGGCCTGCATCCAGTTATACCCGTGTAACGCTTGAGTCTAATATTTCACTCAAATATCGCCAGTTTATGCTGAAAAATCCAAACAGAATTGTTGTTGATCTTGAAGGTGTGCAGTTGAATCACGCCTTAAAAGGGATGGGAGAACAGATTCAGTCCCGTGATCCTTATCTTAAATTGGTTAGGGCAGGGCAATTTGATCCTAAAACTGTTCGTTTGGTGTTTGAGGTTAAACAACTGGTCAGCCCGCATATGTTTACGTTGAAACCAGTGGCGGAATTTAAACATCGTCTGGTATTGGATATTTATCCGGCAACGGGAGCGAATACCGATGATGATCCACTACTTGCTCTGCTTGAGGAGTACAATAGAGGTAATTTGGCTGAGGATTTACCGGCGAAAATACCAAAATCCGGCAAAGCAGGTAAGGACAGGCCGATTGTTATTATGCTTGATCCCGGGCATGGAGGGGAAGATCCCGGTGCTATTGGTAAATATAAAACCCGAGAAAAAGACGTTGTTCTACAAATTGCCCGTCGATTGAAAAGTATTATTCAGCGTGAGCCGAATATGAAAGTTTATATGACCCGTAATGAAGATGTGTTTATTCCGCTAAAAGTTCGGGTGGCAAAGGCACGTAAGATGAGGGCTGATTTGTTCGTTTCTATTCACGCTGATGCCTTTACTAACCGGGCGGCACGCGGCTCTTCGGTTTTTGCACTTTCTACTAAAGGTGCGACCAGTAATACTGCACGTTTTTTAGCCCAGACTCAAAACGAGGCTGACCAGATTGGTGGGGTAAGTAAAAGCGGCGATAAGTATCTGGATCATACCATGTTTGATTTGCTACAGACCGCGACAATCAACGACAGCCTTAAATTTGGCAGTGAAGTGCTCAGGCGCATGGGCAACGTGAATAAATTGCATAAAAACCGGGTAGATCAGGCAGGATTCGCGGTACTTAAAGCCCCGGATATCCCATCCATTCTGGTGGAGACTGCGTTTATTAGTAACCTGGAAGAGGAACGAAAACTGAAAACTGCGCGTTTCCAGCAACAGGTAGCAGAGTCAATTTTTGCGGGTATCAAAGCTTATTTCAAGAATGGCGGTGATTTGGTTCGGCGGTGAAATATCCGCCATTTAAACTGAGTGCGGATATGATGGGGATAAAAGCATAGATGAATTGTTTTTGGAATGTATATGCTGAAACGCACAAAGAATTGGTTGCGGGGGCCGGATTTGAACCGACGACCTTCGGGTTATGAGCCCGACGAGCTACCAAGCTGCTCCACCCCGCGTCCGTTTGAGTATTTTTAGTTGCGAAAAATTGGTTGCGGGAGCCGGATTTGAACCGACGACCTTCGGGTTATGAGCCCGACGAGCTACCAAGCTGCTCCATCCCGCGTCCGTTAGAACCTTTCTGGTATTTTCCTGCATCGATAATGCTTGCTGGAATAGGTTCTTATTCACAAATATCGAACTGTTATATCGAACTATTTCATTGTATTGGTTGCGGGGGCCGGATTTGAACCGACGACCTTCGGGTTATGAGCCCGACGAGCTACCAAGCTGCTCCACCCCGCGTCCGATGCGGGCACTATACTCAGGATGAGATCCGTTGCAAGTTTTTTTATTAATTATTGTTTGTTTCGTTACGTTTTTGATTAGTTACCCCACATATTGGCGTATTTTTGTTCGTTTGTGTCATTGTCCCGTGACGTTATTTTTTTATGGTAAGTTTCATTATTTTTGTTGGTTTGATATTGTTTGCCGCTGAGCAATGTTGGTAAGAGAGAGCAATAATGAGACTTTGGAGTAAGCATCTTCTGGGTGGGGTCATGATTTCACTGCTGGTTGGATGTCATTCTCATCCAACAGATCTGGGCCAACAATATAAAGATGGTCATATTACTGAGGATTTACGGCTCGTGAATCAACCTAATGCTCAGGGGAGGCCGGTTAATGCTAAAGACTTTTCAGAGCAGGTTGCGCTTATTAATCAGTCTGCACCTCGTCTGTATAAGAATAATAGCTCAACTTTTGATGCGGTCCAGAACTGGATGTTAGCAGGTGGTGAAACCAGTAAATTGAATCTGTTTAATCTACATGCTTATCAGATGGAAGGTGTGGATAATTACGGTAATGTCCAGTTCACGGGTTACTATACGCCGATATTACAAGCTCGCCGTGTTAAACAAGGTGAATTTAAATATCCTCTGTACCGTATGCCGCCTAAAGGCAGATACCATTTACCAAGTCGAGCTGAGATATATAATGGTGCCCTCAGCCCTAATTTGATTATTGGTTACAGTCGTTCGCTGATTGATAATTATCTTATGGAAGTACAGGGCAGTGGTTATGTTGATTTTGGTGATGGTGGGCCGCTGACCTTTTTGGGGTATGCAGGTAAGAATGGGCAGGTTTACCGCAGTATTGGCAAACTGCTGATTGAGCGCGGAGAAATTGCGCAGGAAGATATATCTATACTGTCGATTCGTAGATGGATTGAATCTCATAGCGAGGCAGAAGTTCGTGAGCTGCTAGAGCAAAATCCTTCGTTTGTCTTTTTTAAACCTGAAGTTTATGCCTCGGTGCGGGGAGCGAGTGCTGTTCCTCTGATTGCAAAAGCCTCTGTGGCTTCAGACAAAACACTTATTCCACCAGGAACAACATTGTTGGCAGAGGTACCTTTGTTGGATGAACAAGGTAAATTTACCGGTCAGTACCAGATGCGTCTGATGATTGCATTGGATGTCGGCGGTGCAATAAAAGGTCATCACTTCGATATTTATCATGGTATTGGTCGTGAGGCTGGTATGATGGCCGGGTTTTATAACCACTATGGTCGAGTTTGGGTGCTGAAAAAAGAGCAACCGGCTATGCTGATGGTCAATCAGTAATGCCTCTCCATGGATTTTATAACAGGTTTTCAGGATTGATATTCAGTGATGCAAACTTCTCTTTCTGATGCATATATGCAGCGTTTTGCGGGGACTGCCCGTTTATATGGTCAAAAAGCGCTCTCTTTATTTTTTCATTCCCATATTTGTGTGGTGGGTATCGGTGGTGTGGGTTCCTGGGCTGCTGAGGCTTTGGCTCGTACCGGAATAGGCGCGATTACCTTGATTGATATGGATGATGTATGCATTACGAATACCAACCGCCAATTACACGCTTTAAAGCAGCATATTGGGCAACCAAAAACGGAAGTGATTGCAGAACGTATTCTGGCAATTAACCCTGAGTGTAAAGTGACTTGTATTGATGATTTTCTCTCACCGGATAACGTTGAGGAAATCATGTCTGCCGGGTTCAGTTATGTGGTTGATGCTATTGATAGTGTCAGGCCGAAAGCAGCTTTGTTGGCTTATTGTCGTCGCCATAAAATTCCTTTGGTAACAACAGGTGGTGCAGGTGGGCAACTTGATCCTACACAAATTCAGGTTGTTGATTTAGCGAAAACTATTCAGGACCCGTTAGCAGCTAAGTTGCGGGAACGGCTGAAATCTGATTATCACATTGTGAAGAATGGTAAAGGCAAGTTGGGAATTGATTGTGTGTTTTCAACTGAGCAATTGGTTTATCCGCAAGGTGATGGTTCTGTTTGTGCCGCGAAAAGTACGGCGGAAGGGACTAAACGCATGGATTGTGCTTCCGGTTTTGGTGCCGCGACGATGGTCACGGCGACGTTCGGGTTTGTTGCGGTTTCCCATGCATTGAAAAAGATGGTGGCTAAAGCTCAACGCCGGGGTGAACTTTAATCTTTGGTGTAATGTTTTGCGGCGTTTTGCACGGTATGAATCAGCGATTTTACGCCGTTCAACCGTGAACCACTTAACTGTTGTTCTAGTCCAAGCTGGTGGAACAACGCCAGCAAGTTAGTTTCCGAAACTTGTTTCGGTGTTTTTCCTTCTACGGCGGTTAGGATTACGGCTAGCAGACCTTTTACAATGCGGCCCTCGCTGTCACCATAAAAGTGCAAATAGCCATTTGGCATTAATTGATATCCTAACCAAACTCGGTTTTCACAGCCTGATATTTCGATGTCCTGTTGTTTCAAGTTGTCAGACAGTGCTGGTAGTTTCTTCGCCAGTAAGATTAACTGGCGATAGCGATCTTCCCATTGGCGGCATTGGTTAAAGGTTTCGGTTAGCTGTTGCTGGTTAATTTTTTGACCGAATGGGTGTGGTGCGGTTAATCCTTTAGTGGGTTGTGTCATATATTATTCATCTTGTAGTAGAGAAAGGCCGAATTTTACCGCCTGAACTAAAGAATCGGCATCCTGCTGATTGTTGTAAGGCATAAAAGATGCCCGTAAACAGCCACTGATATTTAAAGCCTCGATCAATGGTTGAGCGCAGTGCTGACCAGAGCGTAAGGCAATATTTTGTTCTGCCAAAATAGTCGCCAAATCACCGTGATGAATGCCAGCAAAATTAAAAGCCAGCAAGCTGGAACCAGCAATACGATAGCTGATAAACCCGGGTAAAGCGGAAAGTTGTTCTTCGGTGTAGTCAGCGAGAGTGACAGCATGGGTTTCAGCTTTGGTCATATCAAGATCTTTCAGCCATTCTAGTGTGGCTGAAAAGCCAATAACACCTGCAACATTTGGTGTACCCGCCTCAAATCTGAATGGTACAGCTTCCGGTGTAAAACCACTGAATGATGCCTGAGTAAGCATTTTACCGCCGCCTTGCCAGGGAGACATGGCTTCAAGTAGCTCACTTTTACCATAAAGTACGCCAACGCCATTTGGACCATAGAGCTTATGAGCTGAAAATGCGTAGAAATCGATATCTGTTTGCTGAACGTCAACAGGATTGTGAACAACGCCTTGTGCGCCATCAACCACGATCCGGCAACCGTGTTGGTGCGCTATTTTGGTTATTGCAGTTAAATCAACGGCTCCGCCAGTCACGTTGGACATTTGGCTAATGGCTATCAATCGACTGTGTTGGTTCAGAAGTTTAGGTAAGGTATTTATATCTGGTAATTTGCCGTTGCCTAAAGGCCATTTAATAACCTTGGCGCCTATTTGCTCTGCCAGCATTAACCAAGGGATCAAATTAGAATGGTGTTCCTGTTCACTAACTATAATTTCATCTCCGGGTTGGAGACGAGGACGGAAATAATTCTGAACAACCAGATTGAGGGATTCTGTAGTTCCTTTTGTCCAGATAATATTCTCAGGTGTTGGGGTGTTGATGAGTTCAGCAACCAGTTGGCGGGCATTTTCATAGCGGGATGTCGCTTCCTGTGCTGCGTGATGTTGGCTGCGATGTACTGTAGCACTACTGCACTGATAATAATCCTGAGTTACTTTTATCATGGCTTGTGGTTTGAGTGCAGTTGCCGCACTGTCTAAAAATACAGTCTGTTGTTGTAGGGCAGGAAATTGCCGACGGAATTGTTCTGGTTCGAACTTTTTCATAGTTGTTTTGAGTTGATTTCGTTGTTGTTTATCAGGCTATTCTGTCGGTGATAGTCATTATACCCTTCATCCTTCAAGTTGCTGCTTTGTTGGCTACGTTCACTTACTCCAGTCACATCGTTATCTATGCTCCCGGGGATGCGTTCTCTTGCCGCCGCGCTGCAAATTGAAATCTATTGGTATACATCGAATAATAGTGCCATGTTCCAGTAATTATGCCAAAAAAAAGCACCGCAACCGCGGTGCATTAAAAAATCACTATGGACAGACAGGGTAAATGTACAGGAAGTGAAAAAACAGTAGCTTAAGCTACACAGTCTGGTTTTCCAGACAACTTGCAAACACAACATCACAACCACAAAGCCAAAAGTTCCATAGCGTTACTGCTAATTCACTTTTCGTTCCGGCTTGGGAAGTGGCGCCACTATAGGGATTTACTGGAGTATCCTCAATGGACAATTTATAATGGTTCGGATTACAAAAACTAATAAATAAATATAAAGAGTTACCGGTATCACTAATATTGAATAAGGGCTCACATGTCCAAACGTTTACCACCACTTAATGCGTTGCGGGTTTTTGATGCTGCGGCGCGCCATTTGAGTTTTACTAAGGCAGCTGAAGAGTTATTTGTGACGCAGGCCGCAGTTAGCCACCAGATGAAAAGTTTGGAGGACTTTCTGGGGCTTAAGTTGTTTCGTCGTCGCAACCGATCACTATTGTTGACTGAAGAGGGACAAAGTTATTATTTGGATATTAAAGAAATTTTCACGTCTATAAATGAAGCAACGCGTAAACTTCAAGCTCGAAGTGCGAAAGGGGCTTTGACTGTCAGTCTTTCACCCAGCTTTGCTATTCAGTGGTTGGTTCCAAGGTTGTCTGGCTTTAATTTAGCTTACCCGGGAATTGATGTCAGGATACAGGCGGTAGACAGAGAAGAAGATAAGCTCGCTGATGATGTTGATGTTGCTATATTTTATGGCCGTGGAAACTGGCCGGGGTTGCGAACAGATCGTCTTTATGCAGAATATTTGCTCCCTGTTTGTTCTCCTACGCTACTAACTGGGGAGAATCCTCTGAAAACACCAGCAGATTTAGCGCGCCATACATTATTGCACGATTCTTCTCGCCGTGACTGGCTGGCTTATGTACGTCAACTTGAGATGCAACAGCAGATAAATGTTCAGCAGGGACCTATATTTAGCCATAGCGCCATGGTGATCCAGGCGGCGGTTCATGGGCAAGGGGTTGCATTGGCAAATAATGTCATGGCTCGGACTGAAATTGATGCCGGGCGTTTAGTTTGCCCATTTAATGATGTGTTAGTGAGCAAGAATGCATTTTACCTTGTTTGTCATGATAGTCAGGCTGAGGTAGGGAAAATCGCAGCATTCCGGCAATGGGTTCTGGCACAGGCCGCTAGTGAGCAGGAGAAATTGGGTTTTATTACCAATGAATAAGGAAAGGATAAGTCATTCTGGTTACAAGAGTTCTCAGATATATACCCAATGGATTTCAAGATGGATCGAGACGGCAAGGGCGCGAATCCCCGGGAGCATAGATAACTCTGTGACCGGGGTAAGTGAACGTAGCCAACAAAGCAGCAGCTTGAAAGATGAAGGGTATATACCCAATAGATTTCAAGTTGCAGTGCGGCGGCAAGAGAACGCATCCCCAGGAGCATAGATAACTCTGTGACTGGGGTAAGTGAACGCAGCCAACAAAGCAGCAGCTTGAAAGATGAAGGGTATAAATATGAAAAAGGAAGATAACAGTGAATAGTCGTTTAATGCTTATCTTTGCTGGCATTAGTGGTTTTTTCTATGTGGCGTTTGGTGCTATCGGATCGCATTTATTATCTCCGATTATGGAAAAATATCAGCTAGGCTGGATTGAGCTTGGTCTGCAATATCAGGGTATTCACACTCTGGCAATGATGGCTATATCTGCCATGCTGATGCGTAAAGTTATTCTCTGGTTTTACTGGAGTGGTGTCTTTTTCGCGGTAGGCATTTTGTTGTTTAGTGGCAGTCTCTATTGTATGGCCTTATTGCAGGTTAAATTTTTCGCTTATATTACTCCAGTTGGAGGGGGCAGCTTTCTTATTGGCTGGATCTTAGTATTAATCGGCGCTTTGCGTCTAAGGAAATCGGCGCTTCGCCATGAATAAAATTGCCTTATATTGTCGCCCTGGTTTTGAAAAAGAGTGTGCGGCAGAAATCACCGATAAAGCGGGTCAAAAAGAGATTTACGGTTTTGCCCGGGTAAAAGACAACAGCGGTTATGTTCTGTTTGAGTGTTATCAGCATGAAGATGCAGATCGTCTTATTCGTGAGATACCCTTTCGGGAATTGATTTTTGCCCGCCAAATGCTAGTCGTGGGTGAATTATTACGAGATTTATCTCCTGAAGATCGGATAAGTCCGATTGTTGGTATGTTACATGGTGTCATCGAACGTGCGGGCGAACTACGGGTTGAAGTGCCTGATACTAATGAAAGTAAAGAGTTGTTGAAATTCTGCCGGAAATTTACTGTGCCGTTGCGTAATGCTATGCGTCAGGAAAAAATTTTGCAGATTAAGGAAAACACGAGCCGTCCCGTCATACATGTTTTCTTTATTGCACCGGGTTGCTGTTATGTTGGTTATTCTTACAGTAATAACAACTCGCCATTTTATATGGGCATTCCCCGATTGAAGTTCCCTTCAGATGCACCAAGTCGTTCAACACTGAAGTTGGAAGAAGCTTTTCATGTTTTTATTCCTTATGATGAATGGGAAGAGCGGCTGGCTAGTGGTCTGTATGCTGTTGATTTAGGTGCATGTCCTGGTGGTTGGACCTACCAATTGGTGAAACGCAGTATGATGGTTCATGCTGTGGATAATGGTCCTATGTCGCAAAGCCTGATGGATACCGGGCAGGTTCGGCATCACAAAATTGATGGTTTTAAGTTTCAACCTTCGGTAAAAAACATTTATTGGCTAGTGTGTGATATGGTGGAAAAGCCGGCAAAAGTGACGCAACTCATGGCTGATTGGTTGGTTAATGGTTGGTGTCGGGAGGCTATTTTTAATCTCAAACTGCCCATGAAAAAGCGTTATGAAGAAGTTGCGCATAATTTGCAGAAAATGAATCTGCAATTAAAAGAGAATGGTATCAATGCACAAATTCAGGCAAAGCACCTTTATCATGACAGGGAAGAAATAACGGTTCATGTTCGTCGTATTTGGTCTGCTTATGCAAACAGTCGGAATAATGACTGATTAACTGTTGTTCATCGTTATTTCTGGAATAAATTCCTAAAATAAGACTTCATAAAGCGCCTCAGTGATATTTTGAGGCGTTTTTATTTTAATATTGAATGACATTATTGCATTTTGTTTTCATTCCCATATGTAATAAAAGTAACATATTGAAATGATGTAACTCATTTATTCATCATGGAGGATATTACATAATGATCAGTTGTGAGGTTGTTATATTTAATCTGACCATTAATGTAGTATAATTTTTGTCTGAAAATTGTTGATTTTTTTACTTGACTTAAGGCAAATGGTGAAATAAATATATTATTATAACTGCTTAAGGAAACATGAGATTAATTCGCAATAATCTAGTTAATTAATATTATTAACTTGGAAGAATGAAATTGATTGTTTTTTTAAATTAATTTAACTAGGGTTAGGATATGAAGTTTAATTGTGATATTAAACTAAAATAATGTTTGCATTATATCAAGCTTAAGTTGCTGTTTTAAATTTGATATCTTTATGAATATGTTTAATTATTTATTTGATATCTTGTTTTTAAGCATGTTTAATCAACTTTTTTGATATTCTTATTTTGTTTTAAAAAACTACAAATATAATCTCATTATATCGAAAAAGAATTATTTAGAATAAATTAATTATTAACTGCTGTGTGATATATATATTTTTATTTATTTAATTAAGTTGTTGTTACTTTGTTTGATAATAATATATGGGTATTTGCTGGTTTAGATCCCTTTTATATACGTCATATCGTTCAATATTGCAGTCTAAGTGGGAGGTTATTCTTATTTTTTCTATTCATATAACGGCTTGGGATAATTTCTGATTGAAATTATAAACAATAATTATATAAATTTTTTAAAGTTTACTTTATGGATAGTTAAATTATGAATAATTAGTGAGAAATAAGAT
>NZ_LJCS01000089.1:0-11903 GCF_001280945.1 Photorhabdus heterorhabditis
GGGTAAGTGAACGCAGCCAACAAAGCAGCAACTTGAAGGATGAAGGGTATATGATATATTTTTGTATTTTCTTTGTTAATATGGTGTTTTAATGATTTTTATTTATTTTATTTTTATAAAAAAATTAGACTATTATTGTTAGATAATATTTTTGGGGATGATCTGTTATTTTATTTACTGTAAATATCAATATAAACATTTGGTTATATGAAAATTTGCATTATGGTTTAATTTTGTTTTTATTATCTTAATTTGCATTTTTAGCATCAATGTGGGGATATGGGGCAATATATGGGGGGTAAATAGACTTTCTTATGTGTAAATGTTGATTTTGAGTTTTTGCTCTATATTATTTTATCTTGTTTATTTGTTTAACCGTATCTTTAGATATATAAACTTATTATGTCTATGGGATTAATGTTTCTATTTAACCTCAAATAAATTAAGGGATTGTTTATGGGGAAATCATCAAACCGTAGTACAGAATATTTCTTCACTGGGAAATATTACGATGATGATGATGGGAATAATATTGTTGCCATTGGAGTGGGAGGGGAGATTTATGCCAAAGGAGGAAATGATCATATTACTGTGGGGTCGCTAGGGGCGACAATTTATGCCAGTTCTGGCGATAAGACGGTAGATGGTGGTGCCGGATATTTAAAAATAGTGAATATTGACGGTAATCTGAATGTACATGGTGCCGCAGGTTACGCAAGTATTGATAAAAACGGTAATGGCAATATTTCATTTTCTGGTGCGGCGGGTGGTGTTTCTATGGATCACCGCGGAAGCCGCGGTAACCTGAATTTCTCCGGGGCTGCTGCTTATAACGGCCTAAGCCGTAAAGGACAATCCGGTGATGTGACGTTTAAAGGTGTCGGCGGTTATAACGAGTTATGGCACGAAACTAATCAGGGTAATTTAAACTTTGATGCCGCAGGAGCAGGTAATAAAATTGATCGTACTTGGTATGACCGCTATGAGGACAGCCACGGAGATGTGATATTTAATGGTGGAGGGGCAGCAAATAGCATCAGCTCGCGGGTTGAAAGCGGTAATATTGATTTCACAGGTGTAGGAATTGATAACCACATTATTCGTAAAGGGAGAGAAGGCAATATTATCTTGCATGGTGCTGGGGCATCAAACCGCATTGAACGCTTGCGAGAAAGTAAAGATAAATATGAACAGACTCGCGGTAATATCGAATTTGAAGGTGCAGGCGCTTATAACAAAATTTATTCTGATATAGCTCATGGTAATATCAATTTCGCCGGTTCTGGTGGTTACAATGAAATATCAAGAATAGGTGAAGATAGCTATTCGTATGATAAAGCTTTGGAATATACTCAAGTTGAAGAAATTGTCTTAACAACGGCGAAGATGGGCGTTCAGAAACGCCAGCAAGTGATAGGCATTAAATCAACGACTGAGCCTAATACTTATCTCTTTGCGTTTGCTGACGAAAAAGAGACTAAGTTCAGCAAAGTTCAGCTTAGAAATGATCCTGAAACCCGTAAACTTAGTTATTACGCCACTTCATGGCGTAAAAATGGTAATCAACTCAAAAATCTTGCTACGGAAAATATCTCTTTAGAGAATGGATTTGATGAGATAAGCAATGATAGTGATTACCGTCTTTTCAATTTAATCTTTGAACATCATCAACCCGTTACTGTTCAGCATATTGTTGAAGAAGATTTGCAGGAAAATCAGTGGGTGACTTATGCCAGCGGAACCACCGCTAAAGCAGAAGATGTCATATTGATTGATGCAAAAATGCATGGGCGTTCAATCCATTCTGATGGTTTGGTATTGGATGTTTCGGCGGTGAAATCGAATCGTCAGCCAAATACTTATGTCTATGCCAAATATGTCGAGTCATATACCAAAGTGGTCAAGGTGGAGTTGACCAATGATCCTAAAACCGGAGAGCTGAAATATTATGCCAGTGCTTGGTACAAAGCAGGCGACCATACCGGTGATTTGGTCAATGAAGATTTTTCCCTCGACAATGATTATCGCTCGATGGAGGCGGGGGGATATTCACTCACTAACCTTAAATATCAAGTCGATACTGTACGCCGCGTCTCTGAGCATTTAGAACATATTGAAGAATATCGTCATCAGGAATTGGTGAAGTCATCTTCGGACATCGGTGATAGCTCCGGTGATGTTAATTTTAGCGGTATGGGTGGCGGAAACGTTATTAAATCCAGTGTGATATTCGGCAATGTTAATTTTGAAGGTGATGGGATTGCTAATGTCATTCTTCATAGTTCGAGATTCGGTAATACGCATTTTGAAGGCGCCGGTGCCGCCAACGTCATTGTGAAAAGTGGTGAACAGGGTAATTTGACTTTTCGTGGCGCAGGTCTGGCAAATGTCCTTGTTCACCAGAATCAGTATGGAAACATGGATGTTTACGCTGGCAGTGCGGCAAACGTTCTGGTGCGTGTCGGTGATGGGCAGTATCTGGCGCACCTTCTGGCGATTGGTAATATTTCTATCCACAAAGG
Source organism: Photorhabdus heterorhabditis (assembly GCF_001280945.1). Classification (NCBI taxonomy): domain Bacteria; kingdom Pseudomonadati; phylum Pseudomonadota; class Gammaproteobacteria; order Enterobacterales; family Morganellaceae; genus Photorhabdus; species Photorhabdus heterorhabditis. The sequence goes on from NZ_LJCS01000089.1 coordinate 2,523, forward strand.
TAACGGTGATAGTCGGGTCACCCTGCTGGGAGGATATAACACCCATACTCAAATAGGTAATGTAGGTAATGGCAGCGCGAATTGGTTAGGTGCCGGTGGCTTTAATGTCATGACCCAAAAAGGTAAAGGGAATGTTTCCTCAGTACTTTTGGGCGGCGTTAATGTGTTAACCAAGCTTGGCGGAGGTAATCTGGTTTCCGGCATGTTAGGCGGGGCCAACATTATCACGCATATCAGTAGTGATAATGAAATATCAGACACCACGGCCATTGCGTTGGGTGGCGCCAATATCCTCACCAAAAAAGGAAGAGGTGATGCTGTTGCGGTGATGGGCGGTGGCGCAAACGTTCTGACTCACATTGGTGATGGGGGTACGACGGGGGTGATGTTGGGGGCAGCCAATATCCTAACCAAAGTAGGCAATGGTGACACTACAGGCATTATGCTTGGAATGGGTAATGTGCTGACTCATGTCGGTGACGGTCAGACGCTGGGGGTCATGGGAGCAGCAGGTAACATCTTTACTAAAGTGGGAGAGGGAACTGCAATTGCGGCTATGATTGGTGCTGGCAATATCTTTACCCATGTTGGTCAGGGTGATGCATGGGCGTTGATGGGAGGTTTGGGTAATATCTTTACCAAAGTAGGGGATGGTAAGGCACTGGCACTGATGATAGCCGACGGCAATGTGTTTACCCACGTTGGGGATGGGATGAGTGTTGCCCTGATGCTGGCGGAGGGTAATGTTGCAACCAAAGTAGGTAATGGTACGACCCTGGCAGCAATGATAGGCGAAGCCAATGTGATGACCCATGTCGGTAATGGTCAAACATTTGCCGCTATGATCGGGGAAGCCAATATCCTGACGAAAGTGGGTAATGATTTGACGGTCGGCTTGATGGTGGGGAATGCCAATATCTATACCCATGATGGTGGCGGGACCAGTATTGGCTTGTTTGCCGGTGAGTTGAACGTGATGACCAGAGTGGGTGATGGTACAACGCTGGCGGCAATGTTTGGTGAAGCTAATATCATGACCCATTATGGCGACGGTTTAACCGGGGTGTTGGCACTGGGTGAAGCGAATATTGTCACCAAAGTGGGTAAGGGTTTTATGGGGGTTGTGGCAGCGGCTGAGGCTAATGTTGTTACTCATCTGGGATCATCAACGACGGCTGCCGTGCTATTAGGTAAAGGCAATATTCTGACGAAAGTAGGTAATGGTACAACGGTCGGCCTGCTTATTTCCGATGTGGGTAATATCATGACACACGTTGGTGATGGCACAACCGTTGGTTTCGCTACAGGTAAAGCCAATATCATTACTAAAGTGGGGGAAGGTACAGGAGTTAACGCTGTCTGGGGTGAAGCTAATGTCCTGACTCATGTTGGTGATGGCGACCGTTACAATTTCGCTAAAGGTAAAGCGAATATCATTACCAAATTGGGAGGGATGCGAGAAGTCACAGTCGTTCAGGGTGATGCCAACATTATCACCCATATTGGTAACGGTGATGATTACACGGGAGCCTGGGGCAAAGCTAATGTCATTACTAAGGTAGGCGACGGGAATAATGTGGTGCTTGCCGAAGCTGATGCCAACGTTGTGACTCAAGTCGGTAACGGCGATAGTTTTAATGCTTTGTGGAGTAAAGGCAATATCGTGACTAAAGTCGGTGACGGTATGCAGGTTACTGCGGCAAAGAGTAAAGCCAATATTACCACCACGGTGGGGAATGGTTTAAGCGTGACTGCGACGCATGGCAACCTGAATGTGAATACCAAGGTGGGTAACGGCGTTTCAGTTAATGCAGTATGGGGTGAATATAACGTCAATACTAAAGTCGGCAATGGTCTTAATGTTGCGATTATGAAAGGCAAAGGTAATGCCAATATTCATATTGGTGATGGTCTGGGGATCAATGCTTCCTATGCACGCAATAATGTGGCGATTAAGGTTGGTAATGGCGATTTCTACAGTCTTGCTATTGCCGAGAGCAACACACAAAGCAGTCATCTCTCTTCTCTGTTTAAGAATATTAAACAAACTGTGCTAAATGTGGGGGGGAGCCATGCGATTAATTATCTGATCCAGGGTAATGAGGCGAATACTTCTGGAATCAATAAAGGTAGAGGGGCGATTAATTTAACCGAAGTTTCTGCCATTGATGGTTTCCAGATGGATAAAATTGATGAAATTAGTTCGGATCTGGCGAACAACTTGAATGGCACAATAACTCCGGTGGAGACGCCTGATACCGAGGTTATCCAGCATGCCTTGCAGGTTGGCGATAATGTTAATTCAGCTCAGGATAAGGCATCACCACAAGCTGATGCGGTTATCAGACATGCGAAGCAGGATAAAGCCGCGCAAAATGCGTTAAGCAATAAAGAAGAAGCTGAGGTGAGTCGTCAGCTCCTGGAACAAGAGAAAGATAAACAGCTTAAAACAATTTCAAAATCACAATCCCAACTAGAATCAACCAATCAAGATGCGTTGAATAAGAATGGGCAAGTACAGCGTGATGCAATAAGTGCAGAGTCCAAGATAGTTGAAAAAGAACAGGTGCTTATGGCTCAAGGCATGGATACGCTTAATAAATATGAAAATTATGATGGCAAATCCGGTGATGAGTGGCGTAATCGGTTTGCTGTTGGATATCTGGATAACACCCAGAATAAATTAAATGATGCCAAACTTACTGCACAGAAAAAATTAGCTGAGGCACAGCAGCATTTTATTAATAAACGAGAAATAGTAAAAACAGCAACTGAGAAATCAGAGGCAGGTTTAGGTAAAAGCCTTGAGAATATAGATAATGTAGACAAAGATATTGCAGACGCTGGGGAAAAAGCAGAGCAGAGAAAAGAAGAAGCATTATTACAGAAACAACGAGCAGAGAACGCTGTGAGTGACGCTAATATCGCGTATGAAAAGGCGAAACAGCGTGGTGAAAGTGACAGTACAGCGGCGGAAAATAAAGCGGCTCAAGCGCAGAAGAGTGCAAAAGACGCGAAACAGGCTGATGATGCTAAACCAGAGCGTACCGGGGCAACGGGTAGCGGTTTGTCTGGAGAAGCTTATACATCGATTGAAGTGGAGAAATCGAAAAGTCATATTGATCCTAAATCAAAAACTGAACCTGACGGCTGGATTAGTGAAGATTTAACATTAACAGCAGAAGATTTGGCTGCCTTGAATGATGCACAGCAAGCGGTTAATCGGTTACAGCTCAACAAGGGTATTCGTTCAGGAAATACCGGTGCTTCGATCATTTCAATGTTTACCGAAACATCATCCGATGGCACGGTGGAACCAACTTTAAATCAACCCAGAGAGTTAACCAGAAAAGCACCGACGATTTCAGGTATTGATCTGCAAGGATTAGGGGGAAATAACCATCAATCTCGTTCTTCTGTACTTAAAGAATTGGAACTTGTCTTACTGAGTAAGGGAAACAAACGGTTTATTGATTCTACTAAAAGACGTCTTGGTCCGATAAATACCGATCTGCCTGGTAAGGCGCTGGTGGCCGTGCGTGAAGCTTTTAACAGTACCGTCGAACAGCCCGATGAACAGCATGTATTGCAGCTTGAGAACGCGTTAGCCCATTGGCAGCAGAGTGACCCCAAAGAATTCGCTCAGCGTAGTAAGCTGGTGAAAAGCTTACGTTTTGAGATGGGTGAGCTGGTTGCTCACATTCAGGCCCAGAGAGCTGAGTCAGCCGGGATTTTAGGAATCGCTGTGGCACCTGAGCAGGTTGCGCAGTTTGAACAGCAAATATCGTTCGATGGGCTTGGCCGCGTGGTGGGCCTGAAAGGCGATATTGCGCAAAGCGAAATTAATCATCTCATTGATTTGCAAATTAAGCCATTAACCCAGATTAACTCCACTGCGGAGCGGGATGCACCTAAGACCGAAAGCGAAAGCCTTATCGTTTTGGTCAGCCGATTACAACAAGAAGCTATCCCAGAAGGTAAGCCTTTGATTGAACGCGCCAGAGAACTTTGGCTTACTGGGAAAGTAACAAATGCAAAAACCAAAGAATTATTTGAGGATGCTGTTACCCAGTTGAAAACGCATCCTGAATTGCACACGCTGGCTCAACAGCTGTTGGCCGATGCCAACCAAAAGAAGGCCACCGGACAATATATTGATAACTTGTTTGGCCGTCATTTTGATTCTGAACTGGCCTATGAACTGGTGAAAACGGCATCACCGGAGGTGAAAAATACCGCTGAACGAACCGGTCACTTCCTGGTACAGGATTTTGAACAGTGGATAAGTGGTTTTTATCCCGAAGGTGCTGAACGTGACCAAAAAATTGCCAGCAAGATGCAAGCTTTTGCCAAGTCTATTGATAAGGATTTTCGCCCTTGGTTCAGCCGGGTATCTGAGGTAACAACATTCCTGGACGAACCCACTTTTGCTAATTTCAAGACCATGATGACTAAGGTTGATGATGGTTTCTCTGTGATTAAGCTGCCGTTTCTGGCGGTAAAAATGGCGACCACCCCGGGAATGGGGATGGATAGTGCTGACTGGAAGAGAAAAGGGGATATTTTCTATCAGGATGTGATCACCAAAGCCCGTTCAACCAGTACTGAACTGACTAGAGGGGCGGATGTGAAGTACAAAGTAAAAATCACGGAAAAACAGACCAATGATTATGGCACGGCGTTGCCCTACCAACCTGCAAATAATAAACATGACGACTTTTTGTATGGCAGAAAGGTCGCAGCAGGTCGGATTTTGACCCCTGGACGCGAAACTACATTTGAGCGTAATGCATTAGCGCAAGGCCAGTCTGTGGTGACAGGCGCGTCTGGCTCGACCAATATCATGGTTCACCTCAATAACTATATTGCTAGTAAGCAGCCTGACTTCCCAACCGGGCAAAGCTATCTCAATACCTTGGCGTTTTTGGTATTTGATGGTGGTCACTCTGTCAACGAAAGTCTGGCGGTTTACAAAGCATTACAGACAACCGGTGAGGAGCGTAAGCAAGTACTAAACAGCTATACCGCCAATTATCAGGATCTGGCAGAGATTGCCGGGGAAAATGGCAAGGCGTGGGTAAATCAGGCGCTGGATAACGCTTTTAAAGAAACTCAGGAGTTTTATCAGAAGTATGCGGTGGTAAAACCACAAAACCGTCCTGCGCTGGAAGATTTAGATGGGTTAGCTGGCAAAAATAGAGGGGTAGAGCCGACGATTATCGACGATAGTCATCTGAATAAGTCCGTTGATGGCTGGCAAACGGTGGATGTAGTGCCACAGACTGATGGTCGTGAAACTCGTTTTGAGGGGCAGATCATTCTTCAAATGGAAGATGACCCGATAGCTGCCAAAGCAGCCGCTAATCTGGCGGGTAAACACCCGGATTCCAGCGTAGTTATTCAACTCGACGCTAACGGTAAATATCGTGTTGTTTATGGCGAGCTGTCCAAATTATCCAACAAATTACGCTGGCAGGTTGTCGGTCATGGCCGTGATACGTCAGAGCAGAATAATATTCGTCTGAGTGGTTATAGCGCTGATGAATTGGCGACAAAACTAAAGCAGTTTTATCAGGATGCTAAGCTGGGAGAACAGGCCATCAGCAAACCCGATCACATCAGTCTGGTGGGTTGTTCACTGATTAGTGATGATAAGCGGGATGGCTTTGCTCGTCGCTTTATGACTGAGTTGGATAAACAAGGTATTCGCAGTGATATTTCAGCCCGTAGTAGCGAAGTAGCGGTTGACGCAACAGGCCGTAAATTTACCCGTGACGAAAATAACCAATGGGTTAACAATTTGCCTGATAACAAGATGGTATTGAGCTGGGATACAGAGAATAAACTGATAGCTCATACAGAACAGGTTCGTCGTGGTATTGCTGAAAGTGATATCAATTTCGCTAAAGTCGGGTATACAGAGGCTGATTCGGTTATACAAGGGGCGATTGCCGACAACAGAGAAGTTTTCATTGAGCCACAGAAGCGTAACCAGGTTAACACCAGCGATAATGACTCGCAGAATCAGCTCAGTTACTCCGGTAATATCCAGGTGAATGTCGGTGACGGAGAGTTTACAGCGCTTAATTGGGGAACATCGAACGTAGGCGTTAAAGTGGGAACCGGTGGTTTTAAATCACTGGCTTTCGGTGACAACAATGTGATGGTTCACATTGGTCATGGTGATAGCAAACATAGCTTTGATATTGGCGGCTATCAGGCGCTTGAAGGGGCGCAGATGTTTATTGGTAACCGTAATGTCAGCTTCAACCAAGGTCGTAGCAATGACCTGATTGTGATGATGGATAAATCCATCCCAACGCCACCGTTGGTTAATCCATTTGATGGTGCTGCCCGTATTGCTGACGTGTTGAAAGGTATTGCCCGTTCCGATGAAGGACAGGATTGGTTAGCGGCCCAAGATCAGCAATGGACAATCGCCGGTGCGAAGAAATTTGTGCGTGATATGTCTGGTTTAGACCAAACCAGCAACGTGGATTACAAAACGTTGCTTAATTTGGATTCTCAGCATGAGCGTAGTAGCCGTGGTTTAAAATATGATGCTGAATCAGCATTGAATAAGAAACTTAATCAGTGGTTAGGCGAAAATGACAATAGTGTCAATGCAGGCAAAATGAGCCGGGCAGATAAATTCCGTCAGGCTAATCAGGAGCTGGCATTCAATTTTGCTGTTGGCGGGCGTGGCGCTGATATTCAGGTTACGACGGGTAACTGGAACTTTACGTTCGGTGACAATATCCAGTCAATTTTGGATACCAATTTGGGTTCACTGTTTGGTCTGATGACTCAGCAATACTCAGCAACGGGCATGGCGAAAACAACCTTTACCTACAACCCGCAGGACTTACCGCGTCAGCTTCAGAATAAGCTGCTTGGCCGATTAGCTAGTGTGAATGAAGAAACTACCTTAGCGGATATCTTTGGTGTGGACTACACCGCAGATGGACATATTGTTTCTCGCACAGGCAAGCCTGTTGATGGTGAGGCTATTCTGAAAGAAATGCTGGAAGTGATAAGGGAATTTGGCGGTGATCAACTGGAAGCCTTCACCAATCCAGAGAAATTGCTGGATAGTTTGGAAGCTGGCATCAATGCGGGAGAAGATGGGGTTAGAACATTTGCGGAAAGTCATGGTTTGAAAGCGAAAGCGTCTGATGAAAATCAGGAACAAGGCGCTGTGGTTAGCATCAACGGAGATAACGCTCAGGCTAATAGCAAAGCAGAACGTGCATTTGGTTTTAATTCGCTGAATTTACCTAACCTGTTTGCAACGATGTTTAGCAAAGATAAACAAGCAGAGATGCAATCATTAGTGACCAATTTGAAAGAGAATCTAACCGCAGATCTGCTCAATATGAAGCAAAAAACCTTTGATTTCCTGCGTAACAGTGGTCATCTGCAAGGAGATGGCGATATTAATGTGTCGTTGGGAAATTACAACTTCAACTGGGGTGGTGATGGTAAAGATCTCGGTGCCTATCTGGGTGATAACAACAACTTCTGGGGTGGTCGCGGTGATGATGTTTACTACTCACTAGGCACATCCAATATTTTTGCTGGTGGTGAAGGTAATGATATGGGCGTTCTGATGGGGCGTGAAAACTGGATGTTTGGCGGCAATGGTGATGATACCGCCGTGGTAGCTGGACGTATTAACCATGTCTTTATGGGCGAAGGTAATGATCAAGCTTTTGTCTTTGGTGAAGGTGGTCTTATTGATGCGGGTAACGGGCGGGATTACGTCGTCACTTCCGGTAACTACAATCGGGTGGATACCGGAGCCGGTCAGGACTATACGGTGACCATCGGCAATAACAACCGGGTTGATTTAGGTGAAGGCAATGACTTTGCCAGAGTGTTTGGTAATGACAACCGGATCGACGGTCATTCCGGCAATGATACGATTAAGCTGATGGGTTACCATGCGGTGATTAATGGCGGGGACGGTGATGATCACCTGATAGCCGCTGCGATTTCGAAGTTCAGCCAATTTAACGGCGGTGATGGTCAGGATTTGTTAGTGCTGGGCGGTTATCAGAACCGCTTCCAGGGTGGAACAGATGTAGATAGCTTTGTAGTCAGCGGAAAAGTGATTGATAACCGGGTTAACGATATCAACGCAGAAGATATGATCTTGTTTAACGGTGTTGACTGGAAAGACCTCTGGTTCCAACGCAGCGGATATGATTTGGTACTGTCAGTGAACCGTCATACTCAGGACAACACCGCTCAGGAACTCTTTGAATCAGTGGGATCAGTCACCTTTGATGATTACTTTAATGGTCATCGAGCCAAATTGGTGAGGCAGATGGGGGATAAAGACAAATCAGGTGAGAGAGAATTTACCGCACTTTCTGACAATGCCGTTGATTCATTGATTCAGGCAATGAGTAGTTTTTCTCCGACAGCGGGTGACAATGGTTTTATTGAGAGTCTGGACAGCAAGGCGAGAATGGCTGTTACCACGGCATGGACCGATGTAACCCTTGGTAAGGGAAAATTTGCTTAATTAATTCACTGTAATTAGCTGTCATAAAAATAAAAATGGCTCACAGAAATGTGGGCCATTTTTTTGAGTTTTTATTCGGGAAACTATTTCTGAGTTTTATTTGTGAATGTTTTTATTAATTTACTTATATTTTAATATTAAATTTATGATGTTTATACCCAATAGATTTCAAGATGCATCGCGACGGCAAGGGAGCGCATCCCCAGGAGCATAGATAACTAAATAGCTTTTCATAATTCCGCTACACATGGCCTTCTTCAACCCATTGTTATATATGGAGTTATAAGTGGTATAAGATGTAGCGCTATTTTAGAATCTTATTTAGGTGACTGGGGTGAGTGAGTGCAGCCAACAAAGAGGCAATTTGAAAGATGATGGGTATATACCTTTCTCCGGTAGTTATTAATTATTGGGACTGAGCAAATAACTTTTCATAATGCCGCTACATTTTCACTATTTACTTGTTTCCCTGAGAAGGGTAAAGCGGAGGATATAAATTTCCAGTCATTGCCGTTCAACAGAAGAACGTACAGCACAAAACGTTTCAGCTATCAGAGTAACGTAATTGCCATGATATCGCCTCAGCATTGTCAGACAGAGGGAATGGTTTTTACCTGTTCGTGCAATAACAAAAATCCTCTTTTTGCAAGTGACTTTTGTCTGAAATGAGATCTGTTTTTGTGATCTGCGTCACACAATTAAACAAAAAAGTAAAATTAATTTGAAATTATTAACATTGGTTATTAAATGATTAATATTAATGTGTTTTTATATATTTTGTAACAGGATAATAACATTGGCCTGTTTTTTGTCTTAAAATATAACCCCCTGTTTTTGCTGCTATCTTAACC
>NZ_LJCS01000090.1:0-11589 GCF_001280945.1 Photorhabdus heterorhabditis
ATACAGAAGATGTTGTTAATCATATTCAATCCATTTACCAGAAATTTAATTTACCGAAACATAAAGAACTAACAGATTTCTGTAAGGAAAATAAGTTTGATCTCTATATTCCAGAAAGATTTATCACTATTGGTAGCATAGAGCTAAATTGATCATAAAACTCAGATATTAAAAGTTAAACTAAAAAACTGTCAAAACGGAATGATAATATGAAGAATAAATTAACTATCTCATCCCAAGTCATTAACACAATGCAGCAAAGTAATGACCCTTGGGGAATAAAAGATCAAAATTCATGCTTTATTTATGCTAATAAGGCATTTAAATATCTCCAAAATTTTCCAAATTCCTTTGAATATGAAGGACTTTACGATGACGAACTTCCCTGGGATGGTGCTGAATTTGCAAAAGAGTTTATTGCTCATGATAAAAATGTAATGACAAAAGAACAAAGAGTATGTTCACTTGAAACACATGTATTTGGGAAAGAGCAAATTCTATCATCTTATTTTTTTGAAAAAACGCCTCTTTATCATGATGATGGGAGTTGCATAGGGATTATATTTCATGGTTGGCCAGCCCAAGATTTCTCATTAACCCGTCTGTATCATGGAAAACTGCCGGCATCAATACTATTCCAGCCACCGACTGATCTTTTCACCCAACGAGAATGGGATATTATTTTCCTCTCTTTACAAAAACATACCAGTAAACAAATGGGGCGAATATTGAATATCTCCTATCGGACTGTTGAAACCCATATGTCACGGATATATAAAAAGATTGGTGTCAAATCTAGTTATCAATTGGAAGAATATTGTCGCTTTAATGATTATGATCTCTATGTGCCAGAAAGATTTGTGCACCCAGAAAGCAGAATGTTTCTTTAACCCATAGATTTATAAAGGATTTTTTACCAATATGAAGAAGAACTATGTAATATCACCTCAAATTATTAACACAATGGAGATGAGCAATGAACCATGGGGAATAAAAGATAGTTCTTCAAATTTTATTTATGGTAATTCAGCAACAAAAAAATCCATTCATAATTTCAAAAAATCGTTTGATTACGAGGGACTTTACGATCATGAACTTCCCTGGGATGGTGCTAAATTTGCAAAAGAATTCATTGTCCATGATAAAAATGTCATGGCCAAAGGACATAGAGTATGTTCACTTGAAACACATGTATTTGGCAAAGAACAAACTCTATCCTCTTATTTTTGTGAAAAGCTGCCTTTTTATCATGAAGATGGGAGTTGCATAGGAATTATGTATCATCTGTGGAAAGCTAAAGAGTACTCATTGGCCCACCTATATCAATATTATGACAAACTACCCCCTTCCATTATACTCCAACCACCAACTGATCTTTTTACTCTACGCGAGTGGGATATCATCTTCCTCTTTTTACAAAAACATTCCAAAAAACAGATTGGACAGATACTGAATATTGCCTATCATACTGTTGAAACTCATATGACCAGAATATATCATAAGGTTGGTATTCATTCCAATCAGCAATTGGAAGAATACTGTCTGGTCAATAACTTTCATCACTTTATCCCAGAGAAATTTTTATTGTCTTAGGTTACGTATTAATTCCCAGTTTCAATATGCTACCTTTGTTCATTATTTATTGATAAAATAGACAGCTCTGCGGGAATATGTTTTTCTTGATAAAGAATATACCTACATTCAATAGGTTAAAAAACAATAATTACCTCGAAGGATATGTATGAGTCAATCAGCATTTAGAAAAGTCCCTTTTATTACCCGTCAGTTCACAAATATGTGGGATAAAAGCCCTGACGCATGGTTTGTAAAAGACAATGAATCCCGTTTTATTTATGCAAATACGCTGTTTATAAAAGCCAATAAGTTACCTGAAAACTTTGATGTTGTCGGATATACTGATGAACAATTACCAACGCCAGTCAATGGTTTTTCCCACCATTTTAAAGAACATGATCGTCGTGTCTTAAAATGTATGCAACGAATATCATCTATTGGGACTTACCCTCAAGGTAATGGTCAACGATCTAAATCCTATTTTTGTGAAAAATATCCCTTGATGGATGAGAATAATCAATGTATGGGAATTATTTCCCATGCTAAAGAAGTCGAGCATTTTACCGTATCTCATTATATGAAGAATAGTACGCCTATATCGGTCAGCTCCAAGCCCCCGAATAATATTTTAAAAGAAATTGAATGGATCATGATTTTTCTATTTTGCTGCGGTATTAATAACAAAGATATGGCCGATGAAATGCATATGTCATGCCGTACTGTAGAAAAATATTTCGAAAATATCTACGAAAAATTGTCTGTCAGTTCAACGATGGAATTACGATTACTTTGTAAAGAAAATGGTTATGACCTATATGTTCCACCAAGATATTCTCTATCTATAGGCCATTTTCTACTGTAAGCAGTCGATTTTGCTATTATTTATTTCTCTTTGAACATATTGATAATTTGAACAATAATCAGGAATACAATCAATGATATTGCAGATTTTTCTACTCCATCAAGTTATAAATCTTGAAACTGACTCTTTATATTCTAAATATGTTAAAACGTTTTAAGTAACTGATAATATACCGCCCATTGTGGCGGATGTACCGCCTCCAAAATAATCCTCTACTTATCTGGCTTCTGATCACTACAAGGCAAGGCGACAGCCCGCGCACAACTTTCACTCAAAACTCGCATCACCGTTTCCGCACCACTTCGATTAGGATTTATTCGTATCATCCGCTTTTCTAAAGTGGGATCAGATTGACGGAATGTACCAGATAACCGGTAAAATAGTGGTGGAATTTCGAACTTTGATTCAGCACCAACCGGATAAGGCAGCGCACCAAGTTCATGAGCAAAGCAAAGGACTTGTTCTGCAATCTCGTCATAAAATTCTACCAGCAATACTTTAGATTGCGCGTTTGCAATTACTGCCTGTTTTACCTGCGGTATTATTCCCTGATTAAGCCAGGTAACCAACGTTTCACTTACTTGAGCCTGCACCGCATGCATTACTGGCGCAAATACCAGCCCGCGCAACACTTCCAGTGCCTGAAATCCCTGCACTTGGCTTCCGCCGGAATACATACTACGCCGGATGTTGTCGATTGCCGATTTTTGACCGGCCACAACACCAACACCTTGCGGACCAAACAATTTAAAACTAGAGAAAGTTGACAACACAGCGCCACATTCACAACCAATATGTTCTACTTTCATAACTGCGTAATTATCATCAACCAGTACCGGTAATGACGCAGCATTCATCAATGAAATCACCGTAGCCAACTCATAAGAATCATCGATTTTCTGGCGTGTATGTTGTACCAGCCCGGCTACCGGACGATGTTGCAAAATTGCAGCACGTACTTGTTCAGATTGATTGAAATCAGCCCGTATAAGGTTTAAACCCATCTGTCCAGCAATGGTCGCGGTTGTGGGATATAACGGCGCATCATGAACCAATAGAGTATCACCCACGTTAACTAATGCCGCCATGCCACTGCGTATTGCCCCAGTTCCCGCTCCTTGCACTAATATAGCTGACTCAGCGGAAAAGAAATCGGCAATAACACCTTCAACTCGCTGCGTCATCTGTGGTTGGTTCAGTCCCGGAACCAATCCCAAATCGCCAGTAGTCAAGAAATCTGCGCCGGGAAAATGGCGGCAGATAATATCAACTAAATGGAACTGTTTTTGCTGCGCCTGTTCCATATTCAAGCTACGTAATGGGTAAGTGTTCAATATCTGCTCTCCGCCCCTCTCCCTTTCTTGTTGCCATCACAATGCCATCACAAAGTAGAGGGAGAGGATATATTTATTCAATTAACGAATACCTACCAGATGAATAACGTTAGCCAGAACACCAACCACAATCGTTGCAATCGGCCCAATAGCCATTTCAACTAAAGGACGTTTAGACGTGCGATTGAGCAGATAAATGCCCGCCACCACCATAAATCCCATTCCCGGCAGAATAGCGTTGGAAGCAATCATTCCCCCCACTAATAAGGAAACCTCCAACATGCGGGTAATGACTGTTCGAATATGGTCGCCACAGGCTTTCACTCCAGGATATTTATCCAGCCAGATAGCAATTCTTGCCAATAGTTTGATTTCCATAAACATAATCACGCTGCCAGCAATGAAGGCAATCCATAGGTTATTCGTGGCTAATCCGGCAACAAACACGAATTTCATCCCCACCGGGCTATACACCCCGGTGGCAATAGCCGTCATGCCAACTAATGGAACAAAGCTGATTGCCCTAGCCAAAGCCACCAACGTAGCGTTAGTCCCTTCCCCCTGCGCCATCAATTGCAGTGATACCGGCCCTTCCGCCAGCAGACTGAGTGACATCGAAGCAGCTACAGCAGTCAAGCCACCACTCAGTACCAATAGCCAGATGTTATTTTGAATACGCTGTATTCGCGTAGAAAATAATCCAACCAACATCTCATTTGCACCTTTGGTTGAATCTTGTCCATTTTCTGCTTTGGGAGCACGTTCTTTCATTGCAAAGTAGAACATTACAATCATCGAAATCAGGAGCGCTACCCCATTGGGGTCCAGTTGTACTGGTTTGCTCAAGGCTCCACCAAAACTGAGTGAGCCTATCGCTTTCGTCGCGATATACCCCATCAGTGTCGCAATCAGCACCCATATCCCTTTGCGATATCCATATTGATACGCCACAACAACCGCAGGGAATAATGCAAAGCAGGCAACGATAGGATCGCCAACCTTACTCAGGTTGTTCATGAAATTAACGGGTAAATGGGCAAAGATATCAACAACAGATCGTAAACCCGTCATCAAAGCAATGGCATACAGCGCTCCTAGGACACCGGAAGTCACGAAACCTTTTTTACTGTTTGCGCACCAGGTGCCGATCACATCTGTTCCCAGCAACAAGCTATGCACCAAGATAATCGGTGCTGTAAGCGAGAACGGAATGCCAAACCCGATAACCAGACCAAAACTTAAGGCAAAACTGGTCGCCGCTAAGGTTTTACGATTCATACGCCCTTCAAGGTGTTCCGGGATTAAAGGGCGCAACCCGTCATGAAATACCGCAATACCACAGTTAGCCATCATGGCTGATATCCCACCAATAACAGCCAGCAAACCCGCTTTAAACGGATCAATTTCCATTAAACGTGTGAAAAATTCGTATTCCATCTTCTATGTCCTTATGAAGAAAAAATAGCCCTGATAATCACCGGGATGACAGTTTCTATATCCTGACCAATAAAACCAAATGCAGTCTTCCCGGCGTTCACATGCGCAATAATCTCTTCGTCAGATAGAATTTTTCCCGGCATACTGAGCGTGGCACATTTATCGATACCCACGATAGCAATTGCCATTGCCAAGGCGCCCCCACCAGTATTACAGGCACCCAAATAATAATCCGCACTACCACTCTTAAGTGCCATAGCTGCTTCAATGTCGCTCATTAAGGTAATGGACGAAGCTTTATCTCCAGCCAAACAGCGTAAAGTTTCCACAATTTTTTCTTTCTCAATTTGTCCTCCGATAACAAATCTCATATGTTTTTCCTTTATTTGAAAAATACCGCTGGGTTGTCACGTAACATTAGATCAATTTCTATTTGCGTTAATCCAGCATTCCTCAGCATGGGAACAAAGGTGCGGATTAAATATTCAAAACCATTGCCACCATTGGCCTTCAGATGGGATCGGCGGGTTATATCCATCGATAACATGATACGGTTAAGCAGACCGCGCTGGGACAGTGTCTGTAGCATGGCGACACGTTTTTCATCCGGGTAGTAATCGTTCTTACCAATCGTGTCAAATTGTATATAAGCCCCTTGTTCAATCATACGCAGGATATTGTCCAGATTGTCCCGCAAGTCACAATGCCCGATAACTACCCGCTCAGTATCTACACCCTGCTTTTTCAGTAACGTCAGTTGCTCAAGCCCCATGGTGCTTAACGACGTATGCGTAGAAATGGGGCGTCCAGTTTCCAAGTGAGCTATCGCTGCGGCATGAAATACTTTCTCTTCATCAGGTGTGATAACTCCCTTACTGGAACCAATCTCCGCAATCACTCCAGCTCTCAGCGTTGTACCATCAATACCCTGCTCAATTTCAGCGATCATTTCATCCGCCAGTTGCTGAGCCGTGGTATGTGCTACATGCTCAGGAAAAAAGGCAGACTGGTAATAACCCGTTGAGGCAATCACATTAATGCCAGAATCCTGCATCAAATCCAGCATAAACTGGGGATTGCGCCCCATATAACGATTGGTCATTTCCACAATATTGCCTACACCAAGGTTGACCAATATTTTCATCTCATCACAAATCAAGTCATATTGATCCAGCCGACAATCAATGTTGTTTTTAAATGACGATAAATCAATATGCAGATGCTCATGTGAATAGGTATAGCCGGACGCATCAATCCTATTTTGCTTCGTCATCGGAAAGAGTGTCCGAATAAAATGGTGACAATGAATTTACTCACAGGTCATTTCCCCATTAACAGGAATGCGGTTTCCCTGGCTGTCATAAAGTCCTTCCAGCACTGGATGCCCTGACTGGATACCACTGACCAATGCCACATCACTGCGAGTCACAAATATCTGAGTACGAAAGCACAGCACCACAGCACAACCAACTGGATATTCACCACCAAGAGAAAAGTGGTAATCAATACTGGTATCATCCATCGGTAACAAATGAGTAGATATAATCTGTCCATTTGGAATGAAGACTAACGCGTTATAAGCCTGTCCGCGGCGATAATGACCGCCTCCATAGCAATAGCTGTTGCCATTAAACCGGTGAGATATTTCCGTCAGATACAGCATAGCAACGCTTTCAGGCTGTTCTCCCTGAAAATTAGCCAGGACTGTACCTGTCAGTGCATGCCCGGGTTCCGTATGGGTAACACCATACTTTGCGAGTAACGGTAGTGTGCTACAGCTTGATGCCGATGGCGCATTTATCTGCGTCACCTCAACCCCTGCCTGTTGTAAAATGTCTTTTGCTTTTAACAAAGTGAACAAATTTGGTGCAGGCACTGTTCGCTGCTGTGCCTCCTGCCACAATAAGCAAGGAAAATGGGTCAATCCCACCAGTTTTACGCCGGGCAGCGCCATAATACGATGAGTAACAGCATTCAATGCCGATAAATGAAAACCTGCTTCCTGACCAGGATAAAGATGATCATGATCATCATAAATTTTTAGCATAATGCATTGCACATGTCCCTGATGCTGCGCAAGACAAGAAATTTCCTCCGCTTTTTCTAAAGAAAACACTGTGATCACTTCCGGGCGTTGCTGTATCACAGTGGAGACCATATTCCGCGGGATCTGCACCAGATGACCAGCATGAATAACTGGGATCTTCCGTCTTATCAATGTCCTTGCTTCCTTGAAATCCACCGCTGTGACACCCCGATAGCCCAATTCTATAAGCTTGCGTGCCAGCCACGGATTACGCCCAATCTGTTTGGTCATCAGATACAGAGAAATATCATAACGCTTCGCTACAGCAAGCAATTTTCTGGCATTTACCAAAACTTGCTCAACATCAATGACATAAGTATCAGGCAGCAAAACTCCTTGCGCCCATAACGTACGGGCTGCCTCAATCAATGCCGGATTTTGTTTGTTCAATGCATTAATAAATATGCTGTACCTCCTGTACTACTTCAGCGGTCAATGCCATTGCAATAAGTTAGATGTTCAAATCATCATTTTTTTGAATATTTGATGGAAAAAAATTCCCTTCATCTCTGTTATTTATTGTCGTGCTATTGCTGATCCTTTGCCATCCAAAGGCTAAACAGGTTTGCCAGCAAATACCCTTCTTCACAGGGATGTAATTGCACGTCAAAATGTGCCAGCAGCGAAGCGTTAATCACTTGCAAATGAGAAAAGGCATCAGACTGACGTACTTCCATCAACAGTTCAGTATCCAGTGAACCAATTTGTTCTCCCCGGCGTGAGCGCATCAACGCATTCGCCATATGTGTTATCGCCATTTCCCCCAACGCATTCCTGACGGGGATTTGCCAATCTTGTTCAAGCTGAATCACAACTTTCATCATGCCATCACAAATGTCCTGATCGATGACATTTCCCTGACAGAGCAGATTCAGCCGATTTTCCATTTCATTTTACTCCGTCCATTTTAAATCAGTAACTTGGGTCCTGTTGACCGGCCAGTACTCGTTGTTGATGAACCAATAATGCTGTTTTATCCACGGTGGTACGCAAAAGTTGCTGAATCGGAATATCATCAGCTCTGGTTAAAATTACCGCTTCAGAAGCTTGCATAAAACAGACATTTCCACGCAGCGGTACCGCAATAAGCTCCCGGGAACTCAATTCAACTTCCCTGCTAACGTTCCAAATCACTGCATCGATATCACCCTTAGCCACCTTATACAAACATTCGTGGTAAGAGATATCCACCAACGTGATAGCCTGCCCGGCAAAGTACACTTCGGTCATGATCTTCTGGTCGGCAGAACGATTATCTAACCCAACACGACGGATGTTATGCTCTTCACCCTTGCGGTAAATCAGTTGGTGTCCACCAACATAGGTGTGTGGCCCCAATTCAAGTACAGCAAGAACATCACGCTGTTCCAGATAAGTTTGTGCAGCCAGACCTGACACTACAGCCATGTCATAAATGCCGTTACGCAGACATTCTACCCGGGCATCCGAACCTCTCATGTGAGCAAAGTAAAACGGAATACCATCAAACTGCGCTTTTAAACCACTCGCCAGCCCTTCGTACAATCGGGTATAAGGTAACGGCATCGCACAAACTACATTACCGATATCAGCATGTGCTAACAGTGCTTTGTGATCCATACTAACCAGATAACTGCCATTACGCCCCCGCCTCTCTAGGCGAACCGCACCAGAATTCTCCAGTTTTTTTAATGCAAATTGTACCAATCCAACAGACAGCGCATAGTCAGATGCCAGCTCATCAATAGTCTTTAAACGATTACCACAGCACTCACCTAGCAGATAACGGGCCAGATATGCCTGAGCAACCCCCTCTTTTTTAAGCAGCTCACGACTCATAATTATTCTTCATTTTTTTGAATGTATTTATATCTAACTTAAAGAGGTAAATAACAATCGGAAAATACCAAAAATGCGAATTCAGTCACGAATGTGAGAGTAATTTTTGCAATTGAAGCAGAAAATCCGCCTTACCTTCGTACTAAGGCAACTTGGAGGGAACTTCCCGTGCGTGTTCATTAGTTGCGCTATGTGGGTCTCAATAGAGCAGAGGCAGAAAAACAGAGTTGTGAAACGCTATTAAGCCCGCTAGCGTGGAAGTTATTGTGGGTAAAGCAAGAAAAGAAAAAGGTCCCTAAGACAGCGCAAAGTGTTTACTGGGCCTATATTAATTTGGGAAAACTAGCGGGTTGGTATGACTCAAAACGAAATGGCCGAGTGGGATGGGAAAGGCTGTGGCAAGGATGGTTCATGTTACAAACCCTCCTTGAAGGTTATTTACTGTCCAGTCTCTTGATCTATGAAATATGATCAAGAGACAGCTGAAGGACGGGGTTTTACGGCGCATCGGATAAAACCATTAAAACCAAAGTGGCGATATTCTCCAACAGATTACCCTAATAAGATAACCTTTATGTATGCGCCCTTAACAGGCGCATACATCAGAATACCTTATTCAACTGAACAAGCATCAGCCCTTGGGATATAATCAAAGTGTAATTCTCGATACCGGTTCCTTTTTATGCTCCAAACACCGTGAAAACGTTCTGCATTACTGGCGGTATACCTCACCGTGTGGCGAATGTTACTGTGTCCAAGATAATCTTGTATCAGCCGAGTATCCACTCCCCTGTCAGCAAGAGCATAACCACAAGCATGGCGTAACATATGTGGATGGGAACCTACTGAAATATTAGCCTGTCGCCCTAATTGGTTAATCAATTGATAAATACGCTGACGTGTAAGCGGTCTTCCGGTGCGTGACAAAAATAACCAATCACTTTCCGCACCTCGAAAAGTTTTACGTACTTCAAGCCACGCGTTAATCGCCTTGATTTCATAACCTAAGAGGGGATGGTTTGTACAAAACCCGCCTTTTAAGCGCCGAATATACAAACTTCCATCATCCAAATCCAAGTCGGATAACCGTAAATACCTGGCTTCACTAACACGTAAGCCATGAACAAAACTCATGTACACCAGGCAATAGTCGCGCTCACCATTAGCACTACTTTTCGCCACTGCCAGCATACTTTCCACTTCGTATTGCGTTAGATGTCTTCGTTGACCCATTATGGTCTATCCCAAATATTTTTTGTCTCAACGCATGTAATATTCTGCGTTATCTGTAACTGATTTAGACCCGGAACCAACCTTAAATCCCCTATGGTAAAAATGTCTGCACCGAGATGGCGGCAGATGACTAAATGAAATTGCTTTTGCTGTGCTTGAGCTTCGCTCAAGTTGTGTAATGGACAGGTATTCAATGTCTGTTCTCCGGGAACCCCCTATATTCTTACCATCATAAGATAAAAAGAAAAATACTGATTCGATTAACCATCACTCGCTAAATAAGTTGATCTGTCTGAAAAAACAACAAAAATTATCACAATAAGCCCAACAATCATTTTAACAAAGGATAGGCCAATCAGATCGATTTTTGTTTCAAATCACGCAGAGTCTCGGTAAATCTTTATAGGCCCATTTACCGATTCTGACACAGAAATTACAAGTGTCAGCAGGGAAACAATCGTAGAATTTTCCTCAGTAATGCAGTGAAATATGAAGTTTTTATTGCTATCTCTCGCAGAGGTCAAACAGAACGGGTATTGGATAAAGCATATATTGCTCATAATATCGGTATAATTGGTATGATGGTAATTGCATTTGCACGTGCATCAGTCAATTCACTGGCTGATGTGTGCTTCGCATTGTATGACAAAACAATTCATTTAACAATTATACCTGTTATCTTTCAAGTTGCCTCTTTGTTGGCTGCACTCACTCACCCCGGTCACAGAGTTCTCTATGACATAGTTATCTATGCTCCCGGGGATTCGCTCCCTTGCCGTCGCGATGCATCTTGAAATCTATTGGGTATAGGATAAATTATCAGTAAATAATCTAAATAATTTCAATATTAACTACCTATCCCAATGATGTTATTGTTGTAAACCATTATTATGAATGAGTAGTTAACATCAGCAACGTAAAAAAACTGGAGTGCACACGTAGTACGTAAGGAACGATTCCCTTAGCTCCCTCGTTAAAGTTCAATCAAAAGTTAGTGCTTCTGTTTGAACATTGCCCACTTTCGCTCCTTATGACAAAAATGGTAAACAAAATATTCTAATAAGATGAAAATAATATTGGTAGCTATATTTTTCTATATGTAAATATTTTACACAAAAGAATAAATGATTTAATTAACAAATACAGATAAAATAAAAAAATCTTATCTTTTTACAAATTAATTATTGCAATCCATTATATATTCAGGTTATTTTAAGTGAAATCAGTAAAAACCACTCAGACAG
>NZ_LJCS01000091.1:0-11501 GCF_001280945.1 Photorhabdus heterorhabditis
CTTCCCGCAAACCCCGAATGGTAAGCTGGATCGCCGGGCGTTGCCGGCACCGGACAATGAAGCTTTTGCCCGTCAGAGCTATGAGACACCGCAGGGGGAGACAGAAACCACACTGGCGACGATTTGGCGTGAGTTGCTGGGGATTGAGCAAATCAGCCGACATGATAGTTTCTTTGCGTTGGGTGGTCATTCACTGCTTGCGGTGCGGATGATTGAACGCCTGCGTCAATTGGGGTTGACACTGACGGCGCGCGATCTGTTCCAGTCTCATGCTCTGTCGGAGCTGGCTCAAGCGTTGGGACAGCATCAGGCTGTGATAGTGCCGCCTAATGTCATCACGCCGGAAACCACATCTCTGATGCCAACAATGTTGCCACTGATTGATTTGACTCAGACTGACATTGACCGTCTTGTCGAGCAGGTACCAGGAGGAATGACCAATATTCAGGATATCTATGCGTTGTCACCGTTGCAGGACGGTATCCTGTTCCATCATCTGTTAGAACAGGAAGGTGATCCGTATTTGTTGCTCTATCCGGTGACTTTTGCTAACCGGTCACTACTGGATCGTTATCTGGCAGCGGTACAACAGGTGATTGATCGTCATGACATCTTGAGGACGGCTTTTATTTGGCAGGGATTGTCAGTCCCGGCGCAGGTCGTTTGGCGTCGGGCACGGTTGCCTGTGACAGAATTGACGCTGGACCCGGCGGACGGCCCAGTGATTGATCAGTTAACCCAGCGTTTTGATCCGGGTCAGTACCGTCTTGACCTGACTCAGGCACCGTTACTGCATTTTATTATCGCTCAGGAAACCGATGGCCGCTGGTTCTTACTGGAATTGCAGCATCACTTGATCGGTGACCATGAAACGATGGAAATGATGCACCGTGAAGTGCAGGCACATTTTGCCGGGCAAGGGGAACGCCTGTCTGCGCCGGTACCATTCCGCAATCTGGTGGCGGAAGCCCGGCTGGGGGTGAGTCAAGCAGCGCATACTCGCTTCTTTACCGAGATGTTGGCTGAGGTAGATGAACCGACGCTGCCGTTCGGGCTGACAGAGGTGCATCGTGACGGATCTCAGATGAGGGAATCTCACCGGATGCTAACGACTGCGTTGAATGACCGTCTGCGTAGTCAGGCCAGACATCTGGGTGTCAGTCTGGCGGCGCTGTGTCATCTGGCTTGGGCGCAGGTATTGTCGCGTACCAGCGGGCAGGAGAAAGTCGTGTTCGGCACGGTGTTGTTTGGGCGCATGGCTGTGGGAGAGGGGGCTGACAGTGGGATGGGGTTGTTTATGAATACTCTGCCATTGCGACTGGATATGGATGAAACCCCAGTACGGGACAGCGTGCGGGCGGTGCATCTACGACTGGCTGAATTACTGGAACATGAGCATGCTTCACTGGCGCTGGCCCAACGGTGCAGTGGTGTACAGGGGGAAATCCCACTCTTTAGCGCCTTGTTCAACTATCGGCATAATGATCAGCTATCGTTTTTGGATGAGACGATGGATGGCATTGAATTCTTGGGCGAACAGGAACGTACTAATTATCCCTTTGGATTGTCGGTGGAAGATGGTGGTTCCACGTTGGGGCTGACCGCTCAGGTGGTACAGCCGTTTGATCCGGATCGGTTATGCGGTTATATGCAACAGGCGCTGGAAAGTCTGGTGGAAGCGCTTGAACAGGAACCGGCGACGCCGGTACGTACGTTGAATGTGCTGCCTGAAACGGAGCGTACCCTGTTGTTGGAAACTTGGAATACCATTGAAACTCCGTATCCTGACCCGTTATGTATTCACCAACTGTTTGAACAACAGGCAGAGAAAACCCCAGAGGCGACCGCGTTAGTGTATGAAGAGCAACGTCTCAGTTATGCCGAATTAAATGTCCGCGCCAACCGGCTGGCCCATCAAATGATTGCGCTGGGTGTAGAGCCAGATCAACGGGTGGTGATTTGTGTGGCTCGTTCTCCGGCGATGGTGGTGGCGCTGTTGGCGGTGCTGAAAGCCGGTGGGGCCTATGTGCCGTTGGACCCGACTTATCCGGTAGAACGACTGGCGTATATTCTGAATGATACGGCCCCATCAGTGTTACTGGTTGATGAAGCTGGCAGGGTAGCGCTTGGCGAACAAGCGCTTGCTGGGCTGACGGTACTTGACTCGAATGCTTTACCAGACCAGCCGGACAGTAACCCACAGGTACCCGCGTTGACGCCACAACATCTGGCTTATGTCATTTATACCTCTGGTTCAACTGGGCAGCCGAAAGGGGTGATGGTGGAACATCAGGCAGTGTATCAACGTCATCTGGGTTTTAATGAGATTTATGGCGTCACTGTGCCAGATCGGTTGTTGCAATTTGCCTCTTTTGCGTTTGATGTTTCAGTAGAAGAATGCTGCTTGTCCTTGTGTAATGGCGCCACATTAGTGATGCGCGATGAGCGTTGGCTGACTTCTATGCAGGAATTTATTGCCTTAGCCTGGCAAAACCATATTACGGTGATGTCTTTGCCGGCGTTGTTTTGGTCGGAACTGGTTGCCAGAGACAATGGATTACCGCTACCGGATTGCCTCAGACTTATCATTATTGGGGGAGAGGCAGTGAAAAAAAGCGCTGTTCAGGAGTGGTTTGCGCGGGAAGTCCACCGTCCACGACTATTAAACGCTTATGGCCCGACGGAAAATACCGTGACGGCAACCTGTAAGGAGATATTATTCCCGACAGACGATAGTTCTATTGGCCGTCCGGTTAAAAATACCTGTATCTACCTGCTGGACGGAGATGGTCAGCCAGTACCATTAGGCAGCGTTGGCGAAATGTATATTGGTGGAGTGGGTGTGGCACGGGGTTATCTTAACCAGCAGGAATTGAGTGCGGAATGTTTTATACCCGATCCATTTAGTCGGGTGTCTGGTGCGCGGATGTATCGCACTGGGGATTTGGCCCGTTACTTGCCGGACGGCAATCTGGAATTCCTGGGCCGTAACGACGAGCAGGTAAAAATTCGAGGCTTCCGAATTGAACTGGGGGAGATTGCCACCCGATTGATGGAACATCCGGCGGTCCAGGAGGCGGCGGTGCTGGCATTGGAGGATGGGCAGGGCAAACGTCTGGTTGCCTATGTGGCAGCGGAAGCGAATACGGAGTTGGCTGCCAGTTTACGCGAACACTTGAGTGCTATTTTACCGGATTATATGGTTCCGGCAGCTTTTGTGCGTCTGGATACCTTCCCTCAGACCCCGAACGGCAAGCTAGATCGTCGGGCATTACCGGCACCACGGGAGGAAGATTTTGTCCGTCAGGTTTACGCAGCCCCGCAAGGGGAGACTGAGATTGCCTTGGCGGCCATTTGGCGTGAGTTATTAGGCATTGAGCAGATCAGCCGGCATGATAGTTTCTTTGTGTTGGGAGGCCATTCCCTGCTCGCTGTACGCATGATTGAACGCTTGCGTCGCTTGGGATTGACACTGGCGGCGCGTGATCTGTTTCAATATCCGGTACTGTCAGACTTGGCCCAAACATTGGGACAACATCAGGCTGTAGTGGTGCCGCCTAACGTTATTACACCGACCACGACAGCGTTGACGCCGGCGATATTGCCGCTGATTGAGCTGACTCAGACTGATATTGATCGCATCATCGGGCAGGTACCGGGCGGAGTTGCCAATATTCAGGATATCTATGCCTTATCGCCATTGCAGGACGGTATCCTGTTCCACCACCTGTTGGAACAGGCAGGTGACCCATATCTGCTGCTCTATCCGTTGATCTTTGCGAATCGGTCTCTGTTGGAGCGTTATCTGGCGGCGGTGCAACAGACGGTTGATCGCCATGACATCTTGCGGACGGCTTTTATCTGGCAGGGATTATCAGTTCCGGCGCAAGTGGTTTGTCGCCGGGTGCAGTTGCCCGTGACGGAACTGACGCTGGACCCAGCTGATGGCCCAGTGATTGATCAGTTAACCCGGCGTTTTGATCCGGGGCAGTATCGTCTTGATTTGAGTCAGGCTCCACTACTGCATTTTATTATTGCTCAGGAAACTGATGGCCGCTGGGTCTTACTGGAATTGCAGCATCACTTGATTGGCGACCATGAAACGCTGGAAGTGATGCACCGTGAAGTACAGGCGCATTTTTCCGGACAGGGGGAGCACTTACCTGAACCAGCTCCTTTCCGCAATCTGGTAGCTCAGGCTCGGTTAGGGAAAAGTCAGGAAGAGCATACCCGTTTCTTTACCGAGATGTTGGCGGAGGTGGATGAGCCAACGTTGCCATTCGGACTGGCGGAGGTGCATCGTGATGGATCTCAGATGAGGGAATCTCACCGGATGCTAGCGCCTGAGTTGAATGATCGTCTGCGTAGTCAGGCCCGGCATTTTGGGGTCAGTCTGGCGGCGCTGTGTCATCTGGCCTGGGCGCAGGTGCTGTCGCATACCAGTGGTCAGGAAAAAGTGGTATTTGGCACCGTCCTGTTTGGGCGCATGACAGCGGGGGAAGGGGCAGACAATGGCATGGGGCTGTTTATGAATACCTTACCGTTGCGACTGGATATCGATGATACCTCGGTACAGGATAGCGTGCATGAGGTGCATCTACGACTGGCCGGGTTGCTGGAGCATGAGCATGCTTCATTAGCGTTGGCACAACGATGCAGTGGTATTGCCAGCGGTACATTATTGTTTAGTGCGTTGTTTAACTATCGACACAATGCCTTATCGGCAACGCCTGATGACATTATCAGCGGTATTGAATTTTTGGAAGGACAAGAACGGACTAACTATCCATTTGGTCTGTCAGTGGAGGACGGTGGTTCCACTTTGGGGCTGACCGCTTTGGTGATACAGCCATTTGAGCCAGATCGGCTATGCGGTTATATGCAACAGGCGCTGGAAAGTCTGGTGGAAGCACTGGAACAGGCACCGGATACGCCGGTACGTGCGCTGAACGTGCTGCCTGAAACGGAACGTACCCTGTTGTTGGAAACTTGGAATACCACAGAAACCCCGTATCCTGACCCGTTATGTATTCACCAACTGTTTGAACAACAGGTAGAGAAAACCCCAGAGGCGACTGCGTTAGAGTATGGAGAGCAACGTCTCAGTTATGCCGAATTAAATGCCCGTGCCAACCGGCTGGCCCATCAACTGATTGCTCTGGGTGTAGAGCCAGATCAACGAGTGGTGATTTGCATGGCACGCTCGCCAGAGGTAGTGGTAGCGCTGTTGGCGGTGCTGAAAGCGGGTGGGGCCTATGTACCTCTAGATCCGACTTATCCGGCAGAACGACTGGCGTATATTCTGAATGATACGGCCCCGTCAGTGTTACTGGTTGATGAAGCTGGTCGAGCGGCGCTTGGTGAAGAAGAGCTTACAGGGTTGACAGTACTTACTCCGAGTACCCTGCCAGACCAGCCGGACAGTAACCCACAGGTGCTCACGTTGACGCCACAACATTTGGCTTATGTCATTTATACCTCTGGTTCTACCGGGCAGCCGAAAGGGGTGATGGTGGAACATCAAGCTGTGTATCAACGTCATCTCGGTTTTAATGACACTTATGGCGTCACTGAGCAAGACCGGCTGTTACAATTTTCCTCTTTTGCTTTTGATGTTTCAGTAGAAGAATGCTGCTTGTCCTTGTGTAATGGCGCCACGTTGGTCATGCGTGATGATCGTTGGCTGACTTCTATGCAGGAATTTGTTTCCTTAGCCTGGGAAAACCATATCACGGTGATGTCTTTGCCGGCGTTATTTTGGTCCGAACTGATTGCCAGAGATAATGCTTTACCGCTCCCGGATTGCCTCAGATTCATCATCATTGGTGGTGAGGAGGTTAAAAAGAGCGCAATTCAGGAGTGGTTTGCGCAGGAAAGCTACCGACCTCGACTATTGAATGCTTATGGGCCGACGGAAAATACTGTGACGGCGACCTGTAAGGAGGTTTTATCCCCAACCGATGATTGTTCTATCGGTCGGCCTCTTAAGAATACCTGCGTCTACCTGCTAGATAGATACGGTCAGCCTGTACCATTAGGCAGCGTTGGCGAAATGTATATTGGTGGTGTCGGTGTGGCTCGTGGCTATCTTAACCAGCCGGAGTTGAGTGCAGAACGTTTTATACCAGATCCTTTCAGTCCAGTATCCGATGCGCGTATGTATCGTACCGGGGATTTGGCTCGCTACCTGCCGGACGGCAATCTGGAATTCCTTGGCCGTAACGATGAGCAGGTTAAAATTCGAGGTTTCCGAATTGAACCGGGAGAGATTGAAATCCGGTTGGTGGAACACCCCGCTGTGCAAGAGGCAGTGGTATTGGTATGGGAGAATGGGCAGGACAAGCATCTGGTTGCTTATGTGGTGGCGGGAGCGGATGAGGGATTAACTGCTAGTTTACGTGCCCATTTGAGTGCCATTTTACCGGATTATATGGTTCCGGCAGCCTTTGTGCGTCTGGATACCTTCCCGCAAACCCCGAATGGCAAGCTAGATCGCCGGGCATTAGCGCCACCGGGGGAGGGAGATTTTTCCCGTCAGGTCTATGAAGCACCGCAAGGGGAAACTGAGATAGCCTTGGCGGCGATTTGGCGTGAGTTGTTGGGCGTTGAGCCGGTCAGCCGATATGACAACTTCTTCGCGTTGGGTGGTCACTCACTGCTCGCTATGCGAATGACAAACCTTGCTGCTGGTCGGGGCTTGGTTTGTACATTGAATGCGTTGTTCCAATTCCCGGTACTGACTGAACTGGCCGCAAAAATCACGTCAGATTCGCTGTCCCAGCCACAAAACAGTGCCATATCGGTGCGACTTGATGGAACAGAGCAGCCATTGTTCTTTGTTCCCAGTGGAATGGGGGACTATTCCTATGTCTTCGGGCTGGCTAACCATCTGCCATCCGGCTACCCGATTTATGCACTGCCCTGGCAGTCTATTGATGAGGAGCCAATGGCAACGATGGAGGAGCTGGCAGCCAGAATGATCACCTTGATGAAGGCGGTTCAACCGGATAGTCCGTATCGGATAGGGGGTTACTCCTCTGGTGGCATATTGGCTTATGCGATTGTGCAGCGGCTTTTGAGCGCTGGTGAGGCGGTTAATTTCTTAGGTTTAATTGATACACCAGCGCCGCATTATTTTGGGGAACAGCCGATGCAACCTAAACATCATTTCTTTAGTGAGCTGGCCCGGCAGGCGGGAGAACAGCAGACAGAAGAGGTTGCGGCGTTGTACCAGCGACTTGATGAGCTGAATTTGGTGCAATTTATTGAGGCGGCCCAACAATTGGCGTTATATCCGGCCAATCTAAGTGCGGGTGTTATTGCGAAACGTTGGCAGCAGATAGAGCACTATACGCAAATCGTCGGAGATTATCAGCCGCAAGCATTAGCGATAACGTTGCATCAGTTGTACGCTCTGGAGCCTTCTTCATCGACTTCTTTTGCCACGGATGAAAAACCAGAGCCGTTAAATATAGAACCGTCGCTCGGCTGGGAACAGGTGATGCCTGATACTTTACTGCGGTTGATTGCTGTTCCGGGTAACCATTTTAGTTTATTGGAGGATAATGAGAATCGCATTGGGTTAGCTCAGGCTCTGAATATGGCGTTGTCAATCGACAGTGACGGGGAGGTTTTGTCATACTGATATATTAAGAAATATGGAATTATTTAGTGTTGATGTGATAATCCGGTATACATTGTTTATACCGGATTTTTTCTGCATTAAAACAGAATAAGGCAAGTGATAATTTCGATATAAGTTATTTTTCAGGCTTGTTTGTTATTATTGCTGCTATTTTCTGTTGTGTGATCTAAATCGGATTTTATTGTTGGATTTATTTTGTTTTTTTTGATTGCCTTGGAATTCCAATCATATGTTTAATTGTAGAGTTATTGTTGGAAATATTCCTTGCAATAAATCATTAGGAGAAGATAATTGAAGTTGTTAACATGGTAATGTGTTTTTGGGTGATGATATAGGCTGATTTAATTATCCTTAATTTCATGATCTCGCTTTTGGACACCGTTTATATCCAATAGATTTCAAGTTGCATCGCGGCGGCAAGGGAGCGAATCCCCGGGAGCATAGATAACTATGTGACCGGGGTGAGTGAGTGCAGCCAACAAAGAAGCAATTTGAAAGATGACGGGTATATTTTAAATAACTCGTGATCATTACGGGCCTACCTATTAGGAGTAATTTCTGGAGGCTGTTATTGTGAATAAATAGTGGGCTAGGGTTGCATGCATGAAAAATAGCCCTATGTGATAGGTAGTAAGAATAAAAAAACGGTAGGGAACAGCCTAAATGTATACGTTTGGAGGTATATGCAAATTGAATAATAGTAGACTTTGCTCCAGCTTGCACAACACGTCAGTAAATATCGTGTGGCGTTCTAAAAATCGCGTAAAACAACTAATCGGACCTAACTAACTCTTATAAGATCAATATATTACTGCATTGATTATTATGTGGAGCATGCTATTTTATTATTATGAAATAATCAGTAACGAAGTTAATTGTAATTTGTAATGTTTCTTTGTGTTATTAAGTGGTGACAATATTTTATTAGTTTTATGACTTAATTATCGTTAAATAATACCGGATGTGATCATTATTAATCTAAGATTATGTTTTTACCTGATAGGCAAATAAATGCAGTCAATGATGCCATTTTTAGTTATGGAATTAAGCGTCAGACAATGAAAATTTGGGGGGGGGTATCTAAAAACCAGCAAAATAGAATATTTTATTCCGATTTACTAGGTGAGTTATTTGCTTTGTTGTTCGGGAAATTATTGCTACATAGTTGTCGCTTTTAATAACTATTAATTGGGCTATTGCGTTTAGAGCCTAATAGAAAGTGCTGCCTAAGTATCTTGATTAATGCTTGATGTGTTTGTTGCATTCTTCCTCAGTCAAGTGGACAAAAAGTAAGAAAAATATTTGTGAAGATTTCCATGACTGACCGTTTTCAAATATCCAATAGATTCGTTGAGGTGATAATAGATGAAAGGTAACATTGCTACAGAGGGAAATGTTCTTAAAGCCGAAGCTCTCTCTCAAATGCCATGTGAAAATATAATTAATAGTGCAAATGACGCATCGATTCCATCACGAATGTGCGTTGTTGTAGGGGGAACGACTCTTGCGGTGTTCTGCGCTGAGCAAATTCAGGCGGCTGGGCATATCATACAAGCAGTACTATCTACGGATATTGTTCTACAAACTTGGGCTGCCCAGCAAGGGATTGTTTGTGTGAACTCTGTTGATGCCTTACAAGAACAAATCGCGTTACACCCTGTCGATTGGCTTTTTTCAATAGTCAACCCAATCATCCTGCCTGTTTCGCTGCTTGAACAGATTAGCGGCGGGGCTTTTAATTATCATAATAGTCCGCTGCCACGTTATGCGGGCAGTCATGCAACTTCCTGGGCGTTGTTAGCGCGGGAAACAGATTACGCTATTTCTTGGCATTGTATTGAAAGTGGCGTAGATACGGGCGATATTGCTATGCAATGGCCGGTATCGATTGAAGAACAGGATAATGCTTTCTCGTTAAACCTGAAATGTTATCAAGCTGCTCAGAACGGATTTATTGAACTATTGAACAATCTGGGTCACGGTACACTGGTGACTTATCAACAGGACCTCTCGCAACGGAGTTTTTATGCTTTATCGCATCGTCCTGATTTTGGTGGGTATTTGTGTTGGGAGCAGTCTGGAGAAGCCCTGTCAGCTTTGGTACGAGCATTAGATTTTGGGGAAAATTACTCAAATCCACTGGGTTGCCCGAAACTGTTACTGAGACAGGGTACGGTACAAGTTTCCTGGCTTCAACGATTGAAAGCGTGTTCTGAGGGGGAGCCGGGCACGTTGATTAGTGTGGAGGAGGATGCCTGGCAGGTGACGACCGGCAGTGAGGATGTTCGGATCGGAGGTTTTGCCACCCTTGAAGGTAATCTTCTGTCTGCCAGGGAGCTTGCTGATATATCGGAACTGAGGCCAGGTAAACAACTTCCCCGGCTTTCCTCACAGCAGACTCAGGATGTAAGAAATATCCTTCAAGCACTCGCATCCAGTGAGCCATTTTGGTATGGGCGTCTTGCCTCTTTGCAACCCCTCCAGTTACCTTTTGAAATGACGGGGAAACAGCTAGAACCCCGATGGGCAATCAGTTCATGGCAGTCTCCATTACCAAAAAACGATGAAGAGACTCCGTTACAGTCACTATTGCAGGTGTTTGCTATCTATCTTGCACGTTTGACTCAGCAGACTGAATGCCAAATCGGCTGGTGTGTGGATGAGATAAAAGATAGCCCGACCGATCTGGCAAAAATGGTACCGATGACCATTGAAGTGGCGTTTGATCAACCCTGGAGTGCGGTCGCTGATTGGGTTGATGATGAACTTGCCCGATTAACCCGGCACCGTACATTTAGCTGCGATCTCCTTTCCCGCTATCCTTCATTGCGCGCTATCCCAGCATTAAGAACAAAGCAACCGTGGCGAATCGCTATCGATGTGATACAGGATGACAGACAGTGCGATCAGGAGGCATCCGGCGAATTGTTGACACTCCAGATGAATGCACAGGGAGATTTTCGTTGGATCTATGATGAAAATCATCTGAGTTCGGAAGTGGTTTTACGGATGAGTGAACATTTACAGGTGCTGGCGTCGTCAAAAGGGATAAGTGATGAAATCCCCGTCGGGCAACTTAATTTGCTGCCTGAAGCTGAACATACATTGTTGCTGGAAACCTGGAACGCCACAGAAACCACCTACCCTGACCCGTTATGTGTTCATCAGTTGTTTGAACAACAGGTGGAGAAAACCCCGGACGCAACTGCGTTAGTGCATGAAGCGCAGACCTTTAGTTATGCGCAATTAAATGCCCGCGCTAACCGGCTGGCTCATCAGCTGATTGCTCTGGGCGTAGAGCCTGATCAGCGGGTGGCGATTTGCGTATCACGTTCTCCGGCCATGGTGGTGGGGATTTTGGCGGTACTGAAAGCCGGTGGGGCTTATGTGCCACTGGACCCAGCTTATCCGGGGGAACGTTTGGCTCATATTCTGACTGATGCCGCCCCGTCTATTGTCCTGGCGGACAGTACGGGATGTGACGCACTGGGTGAGAAAGCCCTGACCGGCCTGATTGTGCTTGACCCGAATACCCAGCCAGAGCAGCCGGACAGTAATCCCCAGATAGCGGCGTTGACGCCACGGCATTTGGCGTATGTGATTTATACCTCCGGCTCTACCGGCGTGCCCAAAGGGGTAATGATTGAGCACCGGAATACGGTGAACTTCCTGTGCTGGGCGCGGCAGGCGTTTGCGGCGGAAGAGAGCCGGGAGACACTTTTCTCGACGTCGATGAACTTCGACCTGTCGATTTTTGAATGTCTGATGCCGTTGTCCCGGGGGGGGGCGATTCATCTGGTGGATGATGCCCTGTCATTGATGCAGCAGGCTTTGCCGGTGAGCTTACTCAACTCAG
>NZ_LJCS01000092.1:0-10837 GCF_001280945.1 Photorhabdus heterorhabditis
ATGCTACTTCGTAGCTTGAATGTAGACATTGCTTTTATTAGCACCAGTTCATGGGATCTGGAGCATGGTGTCTCCACACCACATGAAGAGAAAATATTAGTCAAACAGGCAGTACTAAAAACTGCCCACCGCCGGGTCTTAGCGAAGTTTTACAGACGACTTAATTCTTATGAACAGGTGGAAAGCCGACAAACAAAGTGTCCTGAATGACCTGATCTGCCCGTATTACAAAGACCAATATCCCAAACTTTGCAAGAACTTAAAGATGAGCTTGAAGAAAAACTAAAACATGTAAATCAAAGGATCATCAGCCGAAAAAATAAGGACGTTAAATTTAACAATTACCGTAAAGGCCGTACCGTTAACTGGACTCTGCCCTATAAGTTCGTCAAGTCGGTTGACCTGACGACATTATTTACAGATTAAAGTCATAAACAGTGGAAGGGCTTGAAAAGTAACTTTGAACCCTATCGGGGGGATGGGCAAAAATAGCGAAAATAAAAATAAACACTTTTTCCTCATTCAAAATTCACCTTTTTACTATGATTAACAAGTCACCTCTGATTTTTCCTTCCAGTGACAATAATTAGTTTAAAAAACCAAACGAATATATATCAGCTTACAACCACTCTTACGGGTACCATTTTTGGAGGCAAAAATATGTTCTCACGTCGTGATATCTTGAAAGCATCCGCAATTGGTGCAGCAGCTAGCATGGGTAGTATGATTAAATCCGCTGTTGCTGATGAACAACACAATACTGTCACTACGGGTAATAATACCCCCGTTGGGGCCAAAAGTTCGTATAAATATAAATTTACAGACAGCAAAAAACGTATATTTGAATATGGGTGGGCACGGGAAGCCACAATAGAACAATTTCCGATATCTGAAGGGATTGCCGGTGTTGATATGATGCTCGAACCGGGCGGTGTGCGTGAACTCCATTGGCATGCTGTTGCCGCTGAATGGGCATATATGCTTGAAGGTCATGCACGTATTACCATTATCGATCCAGAGGGCAAAAGTGAAGTAGCCGATTTTGGCCCCGGTGATGTATGGTATTTTCCCAAAGGTCATGGTCATTCTATTCAAGCGCTTGAAGATGGCGCGCATTTCATTCTGACTTTTGACGACGGGCACTTCTCAGAATTTGGCACATTCAGCATCACTGATTGGATAACGCATACGCCGAAAGAAGCGCTAGAGAAAAGTGTTAACATGCCAGCATCCGTTTTTTCCAAACTTAAACAGGGTGAAGCTTACATCGTCGGTGGCGCCATACCGCCAAAACTTCCCCTACCGATAGACGACGGAGGATTGAACGATGCCCCACTCACCCACCGTTATGAACTCTTGAAAAACAAACCCTTCTTTGAGAACGATGCAGGAAGTATTTATCGGGCATCATCGAAGGAATTTCCCATTTCTACCACTATCACCGGTCTCATCGAGATCGTTAAACCGGGTGCAATACGTGAACTACATTGGCATCCGAATGCTAACGAATGGCAATATTACATTTCAGGCAAAGGACGTATGACCGTGTTTAGTTCCCACGGACACGCACAAACCTCGAAATTTGGGCCAACCGACGTCGGTTACGTGCCACAGGGATTTGGTCACTATATCGAAAATATGGGTAATGATGATCTCAAGGTGCTGGTTGTGCTAGATAACGGCATCTACCAGGATATCTCACTCTCTGATTGGTTCGCTAAAACTCCGTCTTATTTGTTGGCAGATAACTTCAGCAATCAAATCTCCGATTGGGCGGATCGTCCGAAGGATAAATTAGTTATATCGCGCCGTAGAACTTGAGATATTACACCGTGGTGTATTGCATGGCAGGATTTGGATTACCTTATTGATTTTATTGTAAAAAAATCAAAATCCTGCCTTGCCCAACCTCAACTAACATATGCTAAAAATGTCAGTCGAGGTTTAAAAAATCACAGATTAAACTAAGGTGAAACCTCACATGAAAAGTCAGCTTTAATCGCGGATTGAAGACTTGCTTTCATTTCGCTTATCCAGGTCTTACTTTGTTCATTCATGGTAAAAAGTACTGGAGAACTGTTTTCAACAAGCATTTGCATTTTGTTGTAAATTGGATATTTATTTCCTAATTCAACAAAAATTGATTTTCGAACAGGCATTAGATATTGCGGGTTTGATTTGGGTCCCGACAAAGCGCCCGGAACAGGGATCGAGCTTGAAACCATATAATCTTTTGATGCCATAACATTCGCTAGCTCTTTGACCTTTGAGATCTCCTCAGCACTCCTATTTTGCTTCGGATAAACTCCGACAATATCAGCGTAAAAGAGAGGGTTGCTTTCGGTATTATTCGATAATGGCATCACTTTGAAATCGATATTATCCAAGGCTGTACTACTCATAACTGTCATTGATTCAGTGAAACCTACAAACGCTCTACCATAACCTGCTTCAAACCATACACCATGTTGGTAACTAGCCGCCTTCTTAGTGGAATTATCATAACTAGACATTTCCATAATGGATCTTAAATTTGTAATTGCGTCAGCATTAAACTCCACTGGGCTGAATGGCAGATTCTTCGGCATATGGTTATGGAGACTATAGACTGCCTGCAAGTACAAAGCATTTATTATTGAACTACTCATATCTATCATTAACCCCGTCTTCTTTGGTGGAATCTGGCCTGTATATTGGCAGGAATTTAAAGTTGTTTTTAGTTGGGTTAATGTCTGAGCGATACGCAATTCAATATCATTAGCGTGATAGAACAATATGTGAGTACATCCCAATTGAGGAATTCCCCAATATGATTCCGCATCTACAACTTTGACTCCATCCATTGCATAATCAAATAAATCCTCAAAATCATCAATATCCGATTTTTCGAGCGGTAACAACCAACCATTATTAGCGAGATAATTCATGTGAATTGCATCAAATACATAAACATCTAATTGATCTGATGGGTCTGTATTGTAACCGCCATCCCAAACTTCTTTAGCTGCAAAAATAAGGTTATCATCTGGATATCTTTGTTTCCAAACTTTAGTCAGTTCAGTCTGAAACTGCTCTACGCGAGGTACCCAAGGGTACAAACCGACATGAATATCTTGAGCAAATGCCGACCCAATTGCCAAGATCGAAGCAAACCAAGATACGATGAAATACTTAATTTGTCTGAACTTTAAAATATTCACGTCTATCTCCTTACAATTAAGATGATTATTCTTTTGAGTAATGTAATTTGGTTTTTATAAATTTCATCAAAAATGACCAACTTACCGATAGAACGACCAATGTCATTCCCAAAAAATGATAGCTACTGAATGGCTCTGATAGTATGAAAACTGCCATAAGAGCTGTTGCCGCCGGACCAAATGCTCCCATCACCGCAACCTGATTAGTCCCAATGCAGTTAATGGCTTCACTCAAGATAAAAGAAGGGGCAACAGTACAAGCTATTGCGATCGTCAAAGAAAGTAACAAGATTTGTAGGGTTAGAGTTATGTCTTTCCATTCCTCCTCGGCTAGAAAATGCATAAATACACATACGCTCGCTGCACCCATAGCAATGCTAGTGAACATAGCGCCTGGCATTTTGGCCATAAGGCGTTTACTAAAGACCATATAACAAGCAAAGGCCAACGAACCTCCTATGGCATACGCTGATCCAAACAATACACTGTAGGTATCTCCGAAGCTGAACTCATACGATAAGAGCAGGATAATGCCGCTATAACTCAGGAAAAGCGTCAGCCACATATCTTTTTTGAACGTTTCCTTAAACAAAAACCAGTTTATAAAACAAACAAATATTGGATAAGTGAACGAAACCAAACCGGAAAGTTGTGCACTTATATAATTCAGACTTTTCAGATCGAAGAAGCTTGATAAGTAGTAACCAACGACCCCAACCAAACAACACCAGTGCCAGTTAGACTTAATGGAGTTCGCCTGTTTGGGAGTGAGTTTGGTATAAATTCTTATTCCAATAAAGACGTAAATGGGTAATACAAAGAACATCCTGAGCGCCATAACACTGATGCTATCAATGCCATTTTTGTACATTATTTTTACAAGAATACCTTTAAGCGAATATAGGCAGGTTGCCATCACCGCCAGCAATAAACCGAAGACATATCGGTTGGATCTCAGTCCACTTAAACTCACTAATGCCATCTTAAATTACCTTCGAAACTAGTCATGTGGAATCCCTCACTGATATTTTTGTAACAAGTAAGGAATTCCATGAGGCATCTAGAATTTAGTTGCTTTGAACATTACGAACGGTGGGGAATATCGTAGACTTTCAGTATCCTTTGAAGCATCGGCGTCACAATGCTCAAAAAGTTCAATAGTTTTGAATCCAGCCTCACTTAATATTTTGTAATATGTATCTTTATGCCAATTCGTATCTAAAATATTAAAAATACTTCCATCTGGCAGATCTAAATACACTGACTTGCTGTCTCCATCACTGTATTTCTTATTTGGATCACCGCTCATAAAAGAACTGAACTTAATCCCAGTGGAATCTGGATTGGTATCCAATACGTAAAAAATGCCGCCAGGTTTTAATGTCCTATAAACTTCCCTGGCAATTTTTAAAAGATCAGACTTTTTACTGTTATTGATGAACACGTAACAACATATAGCTGCATCGAAAGTATTATCATTGAAGTTAAGGACCCCCTCTCTGATTTGATGATAAGAACTATTGCCCCGATTGATGTTGCTGGAAGCTTTATCCACCATGGTTTGTGAGATATCGACTCCCGTTACCATCTTTATGTCTCTGGCAATTAGCCGACGTGACACTTTCCCACTACCACAACCGTAATCAAGAACCGATATATTTTGCCCCAGGCTCTCCTTAAGGTTTTCAATCAATGGTGTGTACCCAAGTCTCTCCTCCAAATAATCATCATATTGATCGAATAATCTTGATACATCTTCATTCATCCAGTTAGTGCTCATTTGTCATCTCATATTATTAGATTAGTATAGTAATAACCCAAAAGGCTAAATTTTACCTATTTCAGCCTGTTCAATAAAAAAGATTTGTGAAATGGATGGATATTTTCAATCAGCATATCAGGCACGCTCTCTCCACTTCGGAGATAAGTGTTCACTTTAAAGAGACGGAGAATTTCTATCCAGTACTCGTCTAGTGGAAGCTGATTTATATCGTTCAAAGACAATTCAGAGCGCCGAATTTTCTTCTCGTACTCCAAAACCTTAGATACCACTGAAAAATCTGATTTAGGCATTACAGGCGGTGAACATATTGGCTCAAATGTTTCAAATGGACGATCTAATATACCTTGGACTTTCTCTTGATTAGGCTGGTATATGTGAATCGAACCCACGTTATGGGTATATTGACCCACTTCACACCCAAGCATTGATGCTATGAACTCTTGAATGAAAGTGAATGAGAAAATATCGCCTAACATACCCACATATGCATCGTTAGCCCGCATGTATGCAACCAAGTGCAGTTTTCCTTCACGCAAGAGTAATTGCAGCCCTAAAGTGCATGAAACGTCTATATTAGTTTTATAAATATCTTCATCCGCACTGAATATCTGAAGGAATACTCTCTTACTATCAGCGTCGTCATTCTTGATAATGTCGATAGCTCTGGCAATTTGGTTCAGATCGTCAGATCCGAAATGCAATAATTTCTTGCCATAGCCAGTACCCGGCAAAGTTACCCCATCTGCTGAGTACTTGGTCATAGACGGGGCGTACCAGGATATAAAATCAAGATCATTCTTTCCTGAGAGATACCATAAGGCTTCGGCATAGTTGAAAATGACATTTTGCTTTCTGACGGGATGAAAACAATATCTCGATAACGGGTTCGTCAATTTACAACTAAAACCAAGAACCTCACGTTCGGAATGCCCCCGCGGTCTATTTTCAAATTCATAGTTATTATTAACCAGATCAAGTGTCGAGATATACAATTGATCAAATGTATCAAAGCGATTCATGAACACCCTCGAATTCTTCGATTAACATCTCTATTTGGGCGATATCAACACCGGCTTCCTTGCTGTAACGCAACGTTTTAACTGAAGTGATTTCACCCAGCCCTTGGACTAAAAAAGCGTATTCTTCGTTCTTTTCAAGCAAAAGCACCACTGGCTTTTTCATAGCGGATGCCCACCCCATTTCAATATGCGTACCAGGCGAAGCAGGGACTCCAGGGAAAGCTACAAAATAGTCACACTGACTAATTTCTTCGTAATCAATAAGTGTGCATTGAGAAGGCGTCATAAACTCACGCCCCCATTTTTCACGCTTATGAGCACAGTGCACAGACCATTCTCTCTCTTCAAAGTATTTGATGATGCTTTGGAATTGATCGATATTTTTGTGTGACATTACATGACTTTCAGGATCGACTAATGCTTTAAACGGTCCAGCAAGAAACATCTTTTTCATATATAAAGACCTTATTCAAACGTTAATGAGTTCGTGCTCTGATAATGGCGTCAGCTTCCCGAGCCACTGTTGCAACATGCTCAATTAATGTTTCTGATTGGCTATAAATATCGTTGAAACTCATCCAACGGCATTCCAGTGCATCGTCTCCAGCCACAGGAACTCCCGATAGATAACTACAGAGAAGTGGTACTAAAATGAAGTGATGGTGGACACCTTCACTATCAAATTCATTTACCTCTACTACAGTAAGCGTTGTTTCTACTGTAGCGACTAATTGCGTTTCTTCTTTAAGCTCTCGTAAAACACCATCGTGTAGGCTTTCACCAGGCAGTACTGATCCGCCAGGAAAACCCCAACCAAACCGCTGAGGCTGCTTATTCCTCCTAACCAATAAGATTTTATCGTTATGATATACAATGGCTAACGTAGCAACTTTAGGCTCAGATAGCGCTTTGGGGCCTTTATTTGCTCTCATAATCAAACTCACCTCTATACCCGCTATCTTTCAAGTTGCCTCTTTGTTGGCTGCACTCACCCGGTCACATAGTTCTCTATGACATAGTTATCTATGCTCCCGGGGATTCGCTCCCTTGCCGTCGCGATCCATCTTGAAATCCATAGGGTATATGACTGATATTATTAAATTTAAGATTTCATCCTTACCTAACTTCAAGGCTTGCCATAGCCATGAGTGCGACTTCTCCATCCCAATAATTGCGAAGATTTCTCGCTGCATTCCACGCACGTAAGCCAGTCCTACACGCTAAAACAACCCTCTGCCCTGACTCTGGAATGAAGTTTCCATCACAGAACGCATCAACCGACATCCTTAACGCATCAGGGTGAACCGGGTTAGGCGCTTCATTTTCACCTCGAAGATCGATTATCAAATCCTTGGAAGTGAGTGATGACGTTGATATGAAATGGAATGTGACTGATTTTGGCTCTTCCGCATTATCAAAGCGAAAACTTGAAAATGAATACGTATCCAAATCAGCGGTTACCATTTGCCCTAAAGGTGATGGAGATAAATGCAGTAAAGTCCCAAGTGTCATTTGCGCCTGCAAAACACCTATCATTGCGACTACAGGGCCTAAGACGCCCATCGTGGCACAAGTAGCCGTATTATTTGGAATTTCAGGGAAAACAGCTCTAAAAGAAGGAGCGGATGAGCAAAATCCTCCTACATAACCTTTAAGACCAAGTACGGATGCAGAGATAAGCGGCTTTCCTAGCAACGAACAAACATCTGACAACATGTAGCTAACTGCGTAGCTATCAGCGCAGTCTAAAACGACATCGGCATTACTCACCAATAAACGGGAATTATCTGGATGCAGTGTCGTGGCATATGTAAGCACTTCGACCTCAGGGTTAAGTTTCTCTAGAACTATCTTTGCAGCATCAACTTTCGCCAGACCGACCAAACTCTCGTTGTAGATAGGTTGTCGATGCAAGTTAGTCATTTCCACAACATCTGGATCAACTACAACCAAGGTGCCAACCCCAGCCCCGCACAAATATTGAAGTGCGGGTGAACCAAGACCACCAGCCCCAACAACCAAGACCTTAGCGTTAGAAATCTTTGTTTGCCCGCATTTCCCTACTTGCTGTAGCACTTGCTGCCTATCATAGCGATTCAATACGTTGCCC
Source organism: Photorhabdus heterorhabditis (assembly GCF_001280945.1). Taxonomy (NCBI): domain Bacteria; kingdom Pseudomonadati; phylum Pseudomonadota; class Gammaproteobacteria; order Enterobacterales; family Morganellaceae; genus Photorhabdus; species Photorhabdus heterorhabditis. The sequence goes on from NZ_LJCS01000092.1 coordinate 8,113, forward strand.
TCTTGTTATCGCGAGCCACTCTTTCACTCGACGGATCAGCATGTTGGATAAAATGGATCTCGTTTCATGCTAAATAAGCCTTACCGAATACCGGCGTAGAAGGTTCAGCCATATCTCTCTTTTCAATTGGTTTAGCCAAATAACAACGTTGGCCAGCATCAATTGCATTAGCAAACGCCTGAGCCATCATTATTGGGTCACCTGCACGCGCCACCGCAGTATTTAACAAAATCATGTCATAGCCCAATTCCATTGCCGCCGCCGCATGAGAAGGCAAGCCTATTCCTGCGTCAATGACCAAAGGAATATCGGGGAAATGAGCGCGGAGAGTTCTTAAACCGTAGATGTTATTTAATCCTCGGCCAGAACCGATCGGAGCACCCCAAGGCATAAGGATTTCACAACCTACTTGTAGCAACTTCTCTGCTACTGAGAGATCTTCAGTGCAATATGGAAAGACTTTAAAGCCATCCTCGCATAAAATCTTTGCTGCCTCTGCAAGGCCATAAACATCAGGCTGCAAAGTGTCTGCATTAGCAATAACTTCTAGCTTGATCCAATCCGTGCCAAAAATCTCTCTTGCCATATGCGCAGTAGTTACCGCCTCTTTTACGGTATGGCAACCCGCAGTGTTAGGGAGCACCTGGACATTCAATCCTTTAATTAATGACCAGAAACTTTGCCCAGCCTGATTTTTCCCTGACTCTCTACGAAGAGATACCGTGACAATCTCTACTTTGGAGGCTTTAACGGCTTCTGACAAAATTGCGGGTGATGGATATTGAGACGTTCCAAGCATCATACGGCTGTGCAGTTCTGTATCGTATACTTTTAGCACATTAACCTCCCTGCATTGGCACCAAAACTTCAATCTTGTCTGCACTTTTTATTTCAAATTCATCCCGCTTTTGCACACTCACAAAATCACCATTTACGGCGGTTACCAGAACCCTATTTACATAGCCAAGCTCTTCAAGAATTGACCCTAACCTAGAACCTGAAACAGAGACTTCCAGACCATTAACGAGAATATTCATCGATTGACTCCGGTATATTAGATCCTTCAAAAACAGCTTTTGCCGCCATTTGTGCCATTGAAGGAGACAATAAAAATCCATGACGATAGAGACCATTCACACAAAGAATCTCGCCTTTCCAATAAACACGAGGGAGGTTGTCTGGGAATGTCGGTCTTGCATCAACACCTATTTCTACAATCTCAGCTTCATTAAAACTTGGATGAAGGGCGAGTGTTGACCCAAGTAGTTCGAATATGGATCGCGCAGAAATTCGTTCACGTTCCTCATTCTCAATCATGGTGGCACCAACCATGTAGTCACCATTACCACGCGGAACCAAATACAAAGGTATTCTTGGATGCAATAATCGAATGGATCTGTTGATCTTTATGTCATTACTGTGAATCAAAAGCATTTCACCTTTAACCCCGCGTAATGTTTTTGATATGTCGCGAGCTTCCAACCCCCTACAATCGACAACTAAATCGGTCCCTCTCACCTCACTTACGTTGGCTTCGTTGTTGAACACAAATTCGACGCCCAATCTCTCCAATTTTTCAGATAACTGAGTGATTGCTTTACGAGGGTTTAAGAAAGCCTCGTCTTTAAAAAAGAGTCCCTTATGAAAGCGATCGGCAAGGTCTGGCTCAAGTTCTGCAATTTGGTCTGAATCAACATTTTCATAATTTTCAGTTTTATTAGCAAAAGTCTTCAATTCAGAAATATCACGTCCTAAAGCAAGTACAAGGGTGCCTAACGAAGTAAGTGTATCGGTATGATTCGCCCACCAATCGATAGCACGTTGCCCTAAGTTAACGACAGAAGGCTCTGCACTTTCACCTTCACACCATGGCGCCAGCATTCCACCTGCCCACCAAGAGCACGCCTTAGCACCTATCTTAGATCCTCGCTCAAGAATTCGAACATTTCCCCCTCTTGCAACGAACTCTGCCGCACAAGTAAGCCCCGCAACACCAGCCCCTATGATTGTAATGTGCATAGCCACTCACTCCACTTACTAAAAGTGATGAACTGAGCCATGACCGGAACCTATTCTTAACGTATTAGATTCTAAGATGGCCTGATGTAAATAATCTTCTCAGTTACCGCCTCAACTCAATCTATTCGCCATAAGTGCGGTGATCACCGCCGAAAGAATACACCTCGTACCATGCGTATTCTTGGTATCGATTCTTACTGCAAAGAGATTTATCGTTGGCTGTTCAGGTGAAATAAACCATCGTAATATCCTTAAAGTTCCAATTTCGATCAAGAAGCACCTCTTTAATTCTAATTTTGTAGGGCTTCTGGAAAAAAACATAACTAAATTAAACAAATAGGATTAATAGTATCTAAAACAATAATTTTGCGGTTATCAACACCCATATCATATTTAGCAATGTTGCTTTTTCTTTAAATTCATCCCGATCCTCTGGAACTCGAGTATAAAAAATTAAATATCAAAATGACACAAATACAACCATGTGTACATAGGCATTATCTATATATTGAGTTAAGTCACAGTATTCCTTTTTATCACAGGAAGTTTTTTGTATATATAGTTAATTAACTTGAAGATGTAAGATTCAAGTTAATCGGGTATATCCCCTTCATCTTTCAAGCTGCTGCTTTGTTGGCTGCGTTCACTTACCCCAGTCACAGAGTTATCTATGCTCCTGGGGATGCGTTCTCTTGCCGCCGCACTG
>NZ_LJCS01000093.1:0-10490 GCF_001280945.1 Photorhabdus heterorhabditis
ATGGTTAAACAATGTGATTGTGGCGCCCCGAGCCAGAGAAACAAGCTCAAGAAAGCAGGCTGGAGTGATGATTATCGTGCAAGAGTGTTCTTTGGATGAAGATGAGTCAAAGTATGCTCGCGCCCTGGTGACATCCCAATGCAGTCAGCTGCCCTTCCTGCCATTATAGCTTGTGTTTTCCTGACGAAATCAGAGATATAAGTATATCTATCATTTTCAGCATCAAACCATAAATCGTATAACTTAATCCAAGGTTCATAATATTCGTCTGCTTCTAAACCTAAATCTTCATAAGAGCATACAGCACTACCGGACTTTGTCATTGGTATAACATTGAATGCTATTTTTTCTGATACCATAAAATCATATATATTTTCAACATGTTCTTTGTTTTGTTTATTAATTACAAGTACGCTACCAAACTTTTGGTTTGCTTGGTTTAATTTTCTTATTCCAGACATCACACGATCAAAACTGCCATTTCCCTTTTTATCTATTCTGTTTGCGTCATGTAATGCTTTCGGGCCATCAATAGAAAGACTAACAAGAAAATCATTATTTGAAAGAAAACTAACCCATTTATTAGTTAGAAGTGTTCCGTTAGTTTGTATGGAATTGATATATGAGATTCCATTTGAATATTTTTCTTGTAACCGTAAAACGTTTTCGTAGAATTTTATGCCTGGTATAAATGGTTCGCCACCATGCCATATAAATTCAACACCGGAAAAACATCCTAAATGATTTGCGTAAGAAAAAGTTTCGAAAATGACTCTGGACAAAGTCTCTTCTGTCATAATTGGCTTGCGGATATCTTCATTGTAGCAATAAGTACAAGATAAATTACAAACATGAGTAGGCTTTATTACATTGATGAAATTCATGATCTGTCCCTCAGGCTACATATACATTGTTATGGCCCCATCGGTGCATCATGGGTATAGATATTCTTTCCACTTTGCGATGGTTTTCGGGTTGATATTGTACTGAATATCATCAGTTCATTTATGCTCGTTCGACTATGTTATATTTCTTGACGTACTGCTGGAGTCATACGGGCATATCTATATAAATATAAACTGTAGGGCTAAAATATCTAGTACTAAACCCGGATAAACCTTATAAATATTGTGGTTATTATAAATACGCGCTTTTTTTGTGAATGCAATGGTTATTTTTTAAAATGTGTTTTGTCTCACAAAATTTCACTGTATTTGGGGAGATGATGGAAAGTATGAAATAGTTTAGCCTTTAACATATTTTTATCTCTACTTTCCTGATCGGCTCCAGTTATAGCAAACCCATTCCAAAAGCGATTGATTTTTTTTATGAAAATGTGTAGTAATAATGCACATAATATTTGTATGGGTAATTGCACTATACCCTATGGATTTCAAGATGCGTCGCGACCGCAAGGGAGTGAATCCCCGGGAGCATAGATAACAGATAACTCTGTGACCGGGGTGAGCGAGTGCAGACAACAAAGAGGCAACTTGAAAGATGACGGGTATATGCTGAACATCAGAGGATCTTGACTATTACTGACGACTAACCGATTAACATGGATTAACTATATGAAACACAATATTACTCCTTATAATTATTCTGTTAGAAATCATAAAAACTCATGGCTTGGTCAAGCCCACATTATTTCTGTCATTCCTGCACCATTAGTATTTTTCTTCTCTACCGTTATCGCGTTATCCATAATTTTTCTGATATTTTTCGGTAGTTATACCCGGCGCATTAACGTAGTAGGAGAGGTGATTACTTCGCCTAAAACGATAACTTTGTTTTCCACAACACAGGGAATAGTTACAGATCAATATATTAAGCCTGGTGATTTTGTATCGAGGGGAACAAAGCTTTATAAAATTGATTCCAGCAAAATTAGTGATTCAGGCAATGTCAGCATAAAGTCTCGTTTATCGATAAATCGTCAAATTATGTTGACTGAGCAAATTATTGCCAAAATAGAGGAAGATAAAAACCAAACACTTAAGAATATTCAGCAACAAATTGATGAGTATCTTAGGGTGATTTCTACGGTAGAAAATTTGCTTAGAGATGCCCAAGAGGGATTGACTACAATGGAAAAATATTCCAATTCCTACACAAAATATCTACATAAAGGGCTTATTAATAAAGATCAATTAGCAAATCAAAAATCTCTTTTCTATCAGCAACAAGGTATATATCAAAATATTTATAGTCAAAAAATACAAGCGCAACTTCAAGTGGAAAAATTGAAGAGTGATATGATTACCACGGCTGTTGAATTTGATAACAGAATATCTGAATATCAATATCAACGTTCAGAATTGGAAATAAAACTGGCTAATATCGATCTAAATGAAGCTATGTTAGTCACGGCTCCTTATGATGGATTGGTGGAATCCTTAAGTGTAACGCCGGGACAAATGATTAACACAGGTGATAGTTTAGCACAACTCAGTCCAGGAAAAGATCGACTTTATTATTTAGTATTCTGGCTGCCAAATAATAGTATTCCCTATGTTAAGATTGGTGATCGAGTCAATATACGCTATGATGCTTTTCCTTATGAAAAATTTGGTCAGTTTGGTGGACATATTATTTCAATTTCTAATGTGGCTGCTTCATATCAGGAACTAAAAAGCTACAGTAATTCTCCTATTATATCCAATACGATGACTAATCAATCCTACTATAAAGTCACTGTAACACTTGATGAAAATCGCTTTATCTACCAAGGCAATTCCATGGAAATTAGTAGTAATATGCGTGCGCAAACTACGGTATTTTTGGAAAAACGCTATTTGTACCAATGGATGTTTACGCCTTTCTATGGCATTAAATCAAGTCTTACGGAACAGGACATAGGGAAATAGATATGTTAAAAGACATCTACAAAAAATTGGATTTAGGTTTCAAACAAAAGGTTCCTCAAATTATTCAAAATGAAGCCTCTGAGAGCGGTTTAACATGTATTGCGATGGTAGGGCATGCTTTTGGTATTAAAGTGGAACTGTCTTCTTTGCGGCAGCGTTTTGGTTCCTCTAATATGGAGAAAAATATTTCAGGTTTGGGTGAAATAGTTAATAATTTAGGGATGCAGTCACGAGCGTTAAGTTTAGAGCTGGATGAATTACATAATCTAAAATTGCCTTGTATCTTACATTGGGATATGAATCATTTTGTCGTATTAGTCCATATTCGATTTGGACGATTTATTATTCATGATCCAGAATTTGGTCGTAGAGTTATCGGGTTAAAAGAGGTTGCCTCTCATTTTACTGGCGTGGCTCTTGAGTTATGGCCTAATAATGAGTTTAAAGTTAAGGTTAAAACTATACAAAACCCAGTAAGACTTATAGAATTATTTAATAATGTCCAAGGAGTTAAGGCATTTCTGGTAAAATTAATTAGCTTATCTATCATTGTCGAGCTGGTTAATATACTCTTACCGATTGGAACGCAATTGGTCATGGACCATGTGATTTTATCAAAGGATAAAGATCTATTAGTTCTTATTTGCCTTGGACTGATTGTTTTTACAGTTTTTCGGACATTTGCTAGTTTAATTCGATCTTGGCTTTCTATTGTTATGGGGGCTTTGATCGAAATACAGTGGAAAAATGGCTTATTTAATCACTTAATGGGGTTGCCTTTAGTCTATTTTGAAAAACGAAAACTTGGGGATATTCAATCGCGTTTTAATTCATTAGATGTTATTCGCGATACGTTTACCGATACCTTGGTAAGAGGAGTTATTGATAGTATCATGGTAACGGGTGTTTTTATCATGATGTTATTATATGGCGGCTGGCTATTATGGGTTGTGGTAGGATTTACACTTATTTATACCTTACTTCGGGTAATAACTTATGAATATTATCAACAAGCTTCCCATGAGCAAATTGTAAAAAATGCGCGGTCAAATTCTCATTTAATGGAGACATTGTATGGGATTACTACATTGAAAGTATTAGGTCTTATCAAACATCGTTCACAACAATGGCTAAATCTCAATATAGAAGCAAGTAACTCTCAAATTCGTCTTAATAAATTTGATATGATTTTTGCTGAAGTCAATGCGTTAATCGTCACATTAGAACAAATTACTATTCTTGGATTAGCGACTAATCAAGTGATTAATGAGAATATGACCGTAGGAATGTTTGTGGCATTTAATGCATATCGGGGGTTGTTTGCGGATAGGACAGCTAATCTAATTAACATTGCTCTGCAATTCAGAATGTTGTCGTTACATAATGAGCGTATTTCCGATATTGCGTTATCTAAAACAGAAGAGCAAAAAGAATCACGTCGTATTGTGGCACCAGAAAAGGCCTCCTCTTTGGAGGTCAGGAACTTAACTTTTCGATATGATGAATATGGTAAGCCAATTATTAATAATCTCAATCTTTGCTTTGAATCTGGTGAGAGTGTTGCTATTGTTGGTCCTTCTGGTATTGGTAAAACTACATTGATGAAATTAATGGCTGGCTTAATAGAACCCACTCATGGTGAGATTCTTTTTAATAATATCAATATTATGGATGTTGGGCTAAATAATTATCGTAAGCATATTGCCTGTGTTTTACAGGAAGATAAACTTTTTGCTGGTAGCATTTCCGAAAATATTTCTGGTTTCGATGATAATAGAGACGAAATATGGGTTGAGAAATGTGCCATATTGAGCAATATCCATCAAGATATTCTTAAATTACCCATGAAGTATGAAACAATGTTAAGTGAGTTAGGGGGGAGCTTATCAGGTGGTCAGAAACAGCGTTTATTGATTGCCAGAGCTCTTTATCGTCGCCCCAATATTTTATTCATGGATGAAGCGACTAGTCACTTAGATATTGATAATGAAGCTTCTATTAATGCTGCGATTTCAGCTTTATCGATAACTCGGATAATTATTGCCCACAGACCATCGACGATTGCCTGTGCAGATCGGGTGATAACGCTATCTAATGTAGAATCATAATATTGAATAATAGCATGTTTAATATCCTGGGATGTTGATTATGAAGCCGCTATGAATATTACAATTTCAGCTTTATCCCACTGGATATAAAGGAAATGGCCCCAAAAGAGGGCCATCTATTATTGTCGTCCTTAAAACACCACCGGGAAAGGATTTTAAGCTTCATCAGAAAATTCATTGACATAAAGCGTTAATTCAATTCCAGGTTTGACATCTGTAATTTTTATGCCGTCATTCCAGCTCATTAAGTCTTTAATATTAATACCGTGACGTTTAGCAATGCTGGCCACTGAATCACCCTGACGAACGCGGTAAATAATAGCGTTGTCGTTATTTACCCTCAATGTCTGCCCGATTTTCAATAAATTGGCAGTCCTTAGGTTATTCATACGTTGTAATTCACGGATAGAAATATTAAACCGTTTTGCAATTACGGATAATGTATCACCTGAACGAACTTTATATTGGCTTTGTTTATTCAGGCGGAGGTTATTTTTAGCAACTTCCTGACGAATATTGTTTAAAACGGTTCCATCTGTCAATGAATTTTTAAACTGATCAACTTTTGACTTTGGCAGCATAATATAATGTGGGCCATTAGGGGATGTCACTCCTCGCTTATATCCGGGGTTGTATGCCTTAATAGAAGTTAGGGACATGCCTGCCATTTCTGCGGCTTGAGACAGCGTGATTTGCTGCCCAACATCAACTTGTGCAAGAGCCCGTTGATTATTGGATTTTGGCAGCGTTACGCCATATTTATCGCTGTTGCGGATGACATCACTAAGCGCCAGAACTTTAGGCACATAGAGCGCAGTTTCTCTCGGCAGTGATAATGACCAGAAATTTGTCGGTTTGCCTTTTGCTTCATTTCCTTTCATGGCGCGTATAACACGGCCTTCGCCACTGTTGTAAGCAGCAATAGTCAGTAGCCAGTCGCCATTAAACATTTTGTTGAGGCGTTGCAACAGGTTCAATGCGGCAGTTGTTGAGGCGGCAACATCTCGGCGTGCATCGTACCATTTGTCTTGAGTAAGGCCGTAGTTGCGGCCAGTATCTGGGATAATCTGCCACAGACCTGCTGCTTTAGCATGTGAGGTAGCATGCGGGTTAAAAGCACTCTCCACTATGGGTACCAGTACCAGTTCCATCGGCATATCGCGCTGTTTAATCTGCCCGACTATCCAGTACATATACGGTTCAGCCCGTAAAGTTACATCGTGGAGATAGCTCTTGTGTTTTAAGTAGTAATTTCGTTGTTCACGAACCCTGTAATTGTCAGGGATCTTCATCTTCAACTTATCACGAATGTATCCCCATAGCTCTTGTTGAGTGCTAGGATCACCATCCTTCCAGTAGGCAGCTAACTGGCCGCTATCATCAGTTGCTGCTGCCTTGCCTGTTTTCAGACTCGTTGAAGACGAATTCTGTGCCCGTTGCCCGGCTGTCGTTGACCAATCTGGCCCGGATTGACAGCCAACCAGCAAGACAGATGCGAACAGAATCGCTTTTGTCTTCATGATTAATTTTTATAGTTGCTTAAAAGACGAGCAATAATACTTATCTTATCTTGATATGGCAACTATCTTAATCAGAATTGGTCTTTATTCATTCTGAGTCGACGGAAAACGACGGAAAGCGGTTGGGTATTGGGTTCAATTCCAATATTTCTTTGCAAATCAACATCATCACACTTTAAGAAAAGGTTAATTTTTTTCTCAATTTGTAACGTGGTTGGTACTGTTGGTTGATTGTTTTCCCTCATTTGGGTTACTTTTTGCTGATATTCACTGATGGCCTGATTAGGTAGAATCGCATGCGCAAATTTCATATTAGAAACGGTGTATTCATGAGCGCAACAGATGAGTGTGTCATCAGGTAGCGCGGCTATTTTCCCTATAGATGTATACATTTGCTCAGCGGTGCCTTCAAAGAGGCGCCCGCAGCCACCGGAGAATAATGTATCCCCACAAAAGAGGTAAGGTGCCTGATAAAAAGCAATATGTCCCAGAGTATGACCAGGAACATCTATAACTTGGAAAGAAAAATGACCGAAATTGATGCTATTCCCGCCACGTACTATCATTGTGGCACCTTTGCTCTGTGTTTCCTTTGGGCCGTATACTGGTAGCTCGGGGTATTGATCAAGAATGCCTGGAACGCCACCAACATGATCGTGATGGTGATGGGTAAGTAGAATCGCATTGGGTATCCAGCCATGCGATTTTAAGGTATCAAGAACAGGTTGTGATTCCGCCGGATCGACGATGACAGAGTGTCTATTTTCGTCACAGAGTAACCAAATGTAATTATCTGAAAGGGCCGGAATGCTGATAAGCTTCATTGTATACCTCTTATTAACAGCAGTTTATTAAGGAAAAGAAGCCGTGAAATCTGCACGTACAATACAGAACATGAACCCCCCGGCTTCTTGGGCTGATTTACCTTGGGGGGAATATTACCGTGCCGCTTTGGAACGTCAATTACAACCCTGGTGGCAGAAAATATTTGGTTTCCATCTGTTGAAAATCGGTAATTTGAGTGCCGAAATTGATAGCAAGGCGTGCCCGATTTTCAACCAGATTAATGTTGGTAAGGAAGGGCAGAATATGCAGGTGATTACCGATCCTTACCATCTGCCGTTTGAAGAAAAATCGGTTGATGCTTGTTTGTTGAGTCATATGCTGGCTTACAGTGAAGATCCTCATCGTTTGTTACGGGAAGTTGACCGAGTGATAATTGATGATGGTTGGATTATTATTAGTGGCTTCAATTCATTGAGTTTGCTTGGCTTAGGAAAATTAGTGCCCGGATTATGGCGCTGTCAGCCCTATTGCAGTCATATGTTTTCCCTGATGCGCCAACTTGATTGGTTAAGTCTGCTTAATTATGAAGTGCTGTATCGCGGGAATTTTCAAGTATTACCCTGGCGAAATGAAACTGGTTTTTTTAATCGGCACTTGCCTGTATTTGGTTGTATAAGTCTGATTATTGCCCGTAAACGGACAATACCATTAACTCTAAACCAGATGAAAGTAACGTTGTTAAAGCCTAAATTAAGCGGTGCAGTTGGCGCAACAAAATGTTATCGAAAGCGTAATTAATCTGTATTTTCGATATATCCAGTGTCGGTTTCTGTCGGTGAGTTTGCCGCAGTCCGAGCCAACTCATCACAGCGTTCATTTTCACTATGCCCTGCGTGGCCTTTGACCCATTTCCAGTCAATATCATGGCGGGCAATTGCTTGGTCAAGGCGTTGCCACAAATCTACATTGCTGACAGGGGATTTATCTGCTTTACGCCAGCCGCGTTTTTTCCAGTTATGAATCCATTGGGTGATACCTTGACGCACATATTGGCTATCGGTGGTGAGTATGATTTTGCAAGGGCGTGTTAGCGTTTCCAGGCCAATAATAGCAGCCATCAGCTCCATTCTGTTGTTAGTTGTGTGATGAAAACCTTCACTAAGGGTTCTTTCGTGTTGTTGATAGCGCAATAAAACACCGTATCCACCTGGCCCCGGATTGCCCAGACAAGATCCATCGGTGAAAATTTCTACCTGTTTGCTCATCTCTGGTAGACTCATCCTATTCAATCCAAAATCTTAGTCTGACATAAAAAGGCATTATGAGCACTGCAATTACACGACAAATTGTCCTTGATACCGAAACCACCGGTATGAATAAACTCGGTGTTCACTATGAAGGGCACAAAATTATTGAAATTGGGGCTGTGGAGGTTATTAACCGCCGTCTGACTGGGCGCCATTTTCATATCTATATTAAACCAGACAGATTGGTCGATCCTGAAGCATTCGAAGTTCATGGAATAAGTGATGAATTTTTGCAGGATAAGCCGCTGTTTGCTGATATTGCCGATGAATTTATTGAATTTATTCGTGGCGCTGAGTTGATCATCCATAACGCCCCCTTTGATATCGGCTTTATGGATTATGAGTTTGGGAAACTGAATCGTGATATCCCGCCAACGGCTGATTTCTGTAAGATTACTGATAGCTTACAACTTGCAAGAGCATTATTTCCGGGGAAAAGAAACAACCTTGATGCGTTGTGTGATCGTTATGATATAGACAACTCTAAGAGAACCTTACACGGAGCATTACTTGATGCGGAGATATTGGCTGATGTCTACCTGATAATGACAGGCGGGCAGACTGCTCTTGCGTTTTCGATGGAAGGAGAAGTATCTGGCGGTGCTAATGTTTCTGAAGTGCACCGTATTACCCGTCCTAAAACTGAGTTAAAAGTTATTTACGCAACAGATGAAGAACTTGCGGCTCATGAATCCAGATTGGATTTAGTTGAGAAGAAAGGTGGAAGCTGTCTGTGGCGTATGAATTCTGGACAGAGTTAAAATAAAATTTCAGATAAATTACCTTTTGGGGTGAAAAGTTGATCAGGTGTGCCTTTTTGTTATAAAAAACATTGACGGAATGAATTTGGGTTCGTAATATTCACCACGTTCTCAACCAGAACGCTGCGCGGTGCGGTAGTTCAGTCGGTTAGAATACCGGCCTGTCACGCCGGGGGTCGCGGGTTCGAGTCCCGTCCGCACCGCCAAAATTCCGAAGCCCTGGGTAATCTCCCGGGGCTTTTTCGTTTCCGTTACATCTGCGTAATAATCTCTTTATGGACAGTCGTGAAATGACATTAAAATAAGGCATCGAAATGCTACCAGCACTCTATGCTGCTTATCAGGAACTTATTTTCTTTGCCAGGTTTATAACGTGATGGCCAAATATCGGATGGATGTAAACCTAATTCGATGGCGATCAAGGCTTCTCCTTTTGGCCACGGACGATGTAAGGCATTACTCAGTGTAGATGACGCCAGACCTGCTTTTCGGGAAACCGCTGAAAGATTTGTTCCTTGTTTTCGTAGAGCTGCAATAATATCTGCCGGATGCCAATCTTGGATATACATGAATAATCTCCTGATTTTAATTATAAGGAAATATTGATAACAAATAAATCATCGATATTTTTACTGTTTAATAGTAATTAAGCACAGATTATCAATTAGGGTGAATTGAGCAGGCTATAGAAAAGAATACTTAATAATGAAACCGATTGTTTATAAAGATATTGTCTGTATATTTATGGTGTTCTTTATGAATGTAAAAGTCAAATTCATTATTCTTGCGAAATATTATTAATTTAATAGCTGCATTGATTTATAGTTTCACATGGGTACTTTAATCCTATTTTTCTACAACATGATATGAAATTTTAGTTTTACTAGTGATAAATCTATTGCTGATATTATGGCAGAGTAAAATATTATTACCCGCTTTTTTTGTAATGACATGTTGTTAATTGTCTAAATCATAATAGATACAGGCGATTAATTTAATTGCCTCTATATACCCTTCATCTTTCAAGCTGCTGCTTTGTTGGCTGCGTTCACTTACCCCAGTCACATAGTTATCTATGCTCCTGGGGATGCGTTCACTTGCCGCCGCACTGCAACTTGAAATCTATTGGGTATATAAC
>NZ_LJCS01000094.1:0-9252 GCF_001280945.1 Photorhabdus heterorhabditis
CAGATTGTCTGATTAATTGTTAAAGAGCAGGCCACCTTAAAATTTGATATTCTCGGTCAGCCGGGCTGCGTATATTACGCTTTTTGCCCGCAGAGTCAAGCGCTTATTTGCGCTCCCCTGCCCAACCTCACACGTTTTCTCAGCGTTGTGTCGGTCAGTGGTGGCGCATTATAGGGCGTTCTTCGGCGCTGGCAATAATTATTTTTAATAAAATTGATCGTTTGATTAATCCCACAGCAAAACACCACTTTATACTCACTTATCAACAGATTTACCCACAAATGGATAATCGAATGAAAATTTATCGAGCATCACGCAAACGTTTTCGTTACAATCCGAGGGATAAAATCATCATGTGATTTTATCCGACTGTTCTGAAATGTTATTGCAGTACTCATTTTTTATGTCCTTATTTATATGGTGGGTTCTTCCCAATAACATGTTACTGCCTCACAAAATCCAAGGGATCAAACCAATGCAACAGCTTCGTCCAATCCGCCGTGCCCTGCTTAGTGTTTCCGACAAATCAGGGATTGTTGAATTTGCGAAAGCCTTATCTGAACGCGGTGTTGAATTACTCTCTACTGGTGGTACAGCCTATTTACTATCTGAATCAGGGCTGAAAGTTACTGAAGTTTCAGATTACACTGGCTTTCCTGAAATGATGGATGGCCGCGTTAAAACACTGCATCCTAAAGTACATGGTGGAATCCTTGGTCGCCGTGGACAAGATGATGAAATCATGGCACAACATCACATCTCACCAATCGATATGGTAGTTGTGAATCTATATCCATTCGCTCAGACCGTTGCTAAACCAGATTGTACTTTGGCAGACGCTGTTGAAAACATTGATATCGGCGGCCCAACTATGGTTCGCTCTGCGGCTAAGAATCATAAAGATGTCGCAATCGTAGTTAATAGTAATGATTATGAAAAAATCATTGAAGAGATGGATAGCAACCAGTGTTCACTGACACAATCGACCCGTTTCGATTTAGCAATTAAAGCATTTGAACACACTGCTGCTTATGACAGCATGATTGCTAACTACTTTGGCAAACTGGTTCCTGCTTATTATGGTGATATTACTCAACCATCAGGGCGTTTCTCCCGGACCTTAAATCTGAATTTTATTAAAAAGCAAGATATGCGTTACGGCGAGAATAGTCACCAGAATGCAGCTTTCTATATAGAAGAGAATCTCGCTGAGGCATCTATCGCAACAGCAACTCAGTTACAAGGCAAAGCACTTTCTTATAATAATATTGCAGATACAGATGCAGCCCTAGAATGCGTTAAGGAATTCGTAGAACCCGCGTGTGTGATTGTTAAGCATGCTAATCCATGCGGCGTAGCAATTGGTAAAGATATTCACGAAGCCTATGATCGCGCATTCAAAACAGATCCAACCTCCGCTTTTGGTGGCATTATTGCTTTTAACCGCGAAATTGATACTAAAACTGCACAAACTATTATCGACCGCCAATTTGTAGAGGTGATTATCGCTCCCTCAGTAAATGAAGAGGCATTACCAGTGCTGGCTACCAAGCAAAATGTCCGTGTTCTGATATCTGGTGAGTGGGAAACTCGCATTGCTGGCCTTGATTTCAAACGTGTCAACGGTGGCCTGCTCGTACAAGATCGTGATCTTGGTATGGTAACAGCCGATAACCTGCATGTAGTTTCCAAACGTCAGCCAACTGAGCAAGAAATGAAAGATGCTCTGTTCTGCTGGAAAGTCGCTAAGTTTGTCAAATCCAATGCCATTGTTTACGCAAAAAATGATATGACCATCGGAATCGGCGCAGGCCAGATGAGCCGTGTCTATTCTGCAAAAATTGCCGGAATTAAAGCAGCTGATGAAGGTTTAGATGTTCAGGGATGCGCAATGGCATCTGACGCATTTTTCCCATTCCGTGATGGTATTGATGCCGCTGCGGCTGTCGGCGTGAGCTGTGTTATCCAACCCGGCGGTTCAATCCGCGATAACGAAGTAATCGCAGCCGCAGATGAACACGGCATTGCCATGATCTTCACTGGTATGCGCCATTTCCGCCACTAATCAATAACAGGGGTTAATTTGATGAATATTTTAATTATTGGTAGCGGTGGACGCGAACATGCTCTGGCATGGAAAGCAGCACAATCTCCTTTGGCTGATAAGGTCTATGTTGCTCCGGGAAATGCAGGGACGGCGTTGGAAAGTCATCTGGAAAATATTGATATCTCAGCAACAGATATCAACGGCCTATTAGCATTTGCACAAAGCCATGATATCGGGCTGACTGTCGTTGGCCCTGAAGCACCACTGGTAATGGGTATTGTCGATATATTTCAACAAGCGGGACTAACTATCTTTGGCCCAACTCAAGCAGCCGCTCAGTTAGAAGGTTCAAAAGCATTCACCAAAGATTTTCTAGCACGCCATAAGATTCCGACTGCCTCTTATCAGAATTTTACAGAAATCGAGCCTGCCCTCACCTATCTGGATAAAGTCGGCGCTCCTATTGTTATAAAAGCTGACGGGTTGGCTGCGGGTAAAGGTGTGATTGTTGCTATGACACGGGAAGAAGCCCAGTCCGCAATAAAAGATATGCTAGCCGGAAATGCGTTTGGTGATGCCGGCCACCGAATTGTTATTGAAGAGTTTTTGACTGGTGAAGAAGCAAGTTTTATCGTTATGGTCGATGGCAAAAATGTCATTCCTATGGCCACCAGCCAGGATCATAAACGCGTAGGTGACGATGATACTGGCCCAAATACTGGCGGAATGGGAGCCTATTCGCCCGCTCCGGTAGTCACCGATGAGATCCACCAGCGTATTATGGAAGAGGTTATTTATCCTACCGTCAATGGTATGGCTGCTGAAGGTAATATCTATACGGGTTTTCTTTATGCCGGATTGATGATTAATCAAGATGGAGAACCAAAAGTGATTGAATTTAACTGCCGCTTTGGTGATCCGGAAACCCAGCCGATTATGATGCGTATGCGTTCCGATCTGATTGAACTTTGTCTGGCTGGCGCCAAAGGCGAACTTGCTGGTAAAACGTCTGATTGGGACAAACGCCCTGCTCTGGGCGTGGTACTGGCTGCAAACGGGTATCCAGCTGATTATCACAAAGGCGATATTATTCATGGCTTGCCTCAACAGGAAAATGCAAGCAACAAAGTTTTCCATGCAGGCACAGCATTGCAGGATAATAATGTTATTACCGCCGGTGGACGTGTTCTATGTGTCACAGCATTAGGAGACACTATTGCTGATGCACAGAAAAAGGTTTACCAGCAAGCAGAACAGATTAAATGGAATGGCTGTTTCTACCGCAAAGATATTGGATATCGGGCCATTAATCGGCTGAAGTAATCAAAAACTGGCGGAGGTCAGAATCAGAGGCTGTCCTTCGTCGGCTCCCAACGGCAAAAATCATTATTTGCCACCAACAGTAACTCGCGGCCAGCAGAAGCCTCCAACCAAGCAATGGTTAATTGGCCGTAACTGTTTTTTTCGCGCTGTTCAAGCCATGACTTAGCGTAAGGTTCAAACTCAACGGAAATCATTTCACCCGTACAGGTAGTGACCTTGCCGTTATTCCAGTGACCTTGCATCAAACGCACATTGCCTACTATCAGTGCATCACTTAATTCAAGAGTCCGTTTAGCATCAAATTGCATACGAACAATATCATCATTGGAAAGTGGTTCACGCCGTGTTTTTAACTGCTTCTGCATAAAAATCACATCACCGAATTTATTCAAACGAAGTTGTTCAGCCAGTGGATTTTCATCATTCAGAATTTCACGGCGAATTTGGCGCAAATCACCTTGCTTATATTCGTAAAAAGTGACGACGGTATTATCATTACGGTAAGGGCTATAAACACTCATCAGAACCAGAGGTTTATTATTTTGATCGTTGAGGCGCCACAAGCGAACAACACCATCATCTGCGATGAATCCACTTGCACTAAAAAGAGGTTCTTTAGGTTGATTGGTACAGGCGCTGAGCGCGAAGACGAATCCTAGTGTCATCAGCCCCTGACGAACCAACAAAAGGGGATAAATAATACCCCTTCTATTTTTTCTTTTTTGCAATGAAATTATTTAACTGCGTCTTTCAAAGCTTTACCAGCAGAAAAAGCAGGTACGTTTGCAGCCGCGATTGTAATTTCTTTACCGGTTTGAGGGTTACGACCAGTACGCTCTGCACGGTGGTTAACTTTGAAAGTACCAAAACCTACCAGCTGTACTGAATCACCCGTTTTCAGGGATTCGGTGATTGCATTCAAAGTTGATTCCAGAGCAGCTTTTGCCTGAGCTTTAGTCAGGTCTGTGCTTTCTGCGATTGCATCAACTAATTCAGTCTTATTCATAGATTATCCTTACAGTGTGTTTATCGTTTGCAAAGCATCGAGTGCGACGGATATGCCGAATGACAGCACCCCTGCATACACGCACCGATAGCCACTTCTTTTCACCCCCCAAATGTAGAACAGAGTGGGGGCAAAAGTGAAGCCTTTGAACATGGCATTTAAAGCATTAAATCACGTTTTTTCACTTTACTGCGTTAAATTTATACCAATGTTGCTAATGGCTGACTCCCAGAGGTCAGCTTTCAATCCTTTAATCAACTCAATATCCCGCTCTTCACAGCCGGCTAATAAGCGATAAATCTCCCATTGAATATCCCACTCTTCCTCAATGGCTGGTAATTCTTTTAATTCTTGATCGGTCATTTCTTTCCCGGCCCGAGTCATTTCAAGCATAGCAACAGTGCGAATTGAAATTTCACTCACTGCAATGGCATGTATCAATGTTTCACCACTCAGACGGGAATGGACCATTTCCCCTAATGCAATACATGCATCAATTGCCGGATATACACCGTAAATATCATAATCGTCTGCTGATGGAATAATTTGTTCTAACTTTTCCAACTGGTTATCAAAATTAACCTTAGCATCTTTTACAACTAATATTTCCCACACCAGATCCAAAATACGGCGGTAAAGAGCAGGTTCTGCAAACGCAGTCTGACGACAGAACATCTGGTAATTTGGATACATCCGTTCGCATAGACTCGCCATAAAGGTCAAATGCTGCCAACTTTCAAGTTTCTCCAACCGTAAATGTATCGGGTTTCGTAACATTAGTTCTTACTCATTATGCATAATGTGCTCCGCAGTTTACCTGAAATTCAAGAATATCCACACATTTACACCGAATTTAAGGATTTTTCTGCATTATTTGTTTAAAAAACGCTCTATTTGAGGCTATACCATCCGCCCAGCGGGTTGTTTCGGGCAAGCGATAACCTTTTACACAGCGCTCCACCCATAGCAATGCACTATCAAGACTGATTTTATGCCCTGGAGAAATATACAATGGATTACAGCGTTTTTTACTTCGCCATACCCAACCAATCTGTTCCTCTTTATCAATTAGAGGCTGACAATTGCCAGGCTGCTCACCCAAAGACTCACTTTCACCACATAAACGGCGTTTTGCTACACCGATTGTAGGAATATTCGCCAATAAACCAAAATGGCTGGCAACACCTAAACGACGT
Organism: Photorhabdus heterorhabditis; assembly: GCF_001280945.1. Taxonomy (NCBI): domain Bacteria; kingdom Pseudomonadati; phylum Pseudomonadota; class Gammaproteobacteria; order Enterobacterales; family Morganellaceae; genus Photorhabdus; species Photorhabdus heterorhabditis. The sequence goes on from NZ_LJCS01000094.1 coordinate 5,573, forward strand.
GGATGAGCAATACCATGACCATCCACCATTACTAGATCAGGTTTATGTTCCAACAACTGCCAAGCCGCCATCAATGCAGGATATTCACGGAAAGAGAGTAAACCAGGAATATAAGGAAGCGTAGTTTCAATTCGAGCTATCTGATATTCCACCAACTCAAGATCAGGGTAAGAGAGAACAGCTATCGCTGCGCGGGTAATTCCTCCCTGCTGTTCAAAGCCCACATCAGCACCAGCAATCAGTTTTGGTGAGGAAAAATCATCATAACAGATAACCTGCTGAGCCTTTTCTATTTGTTCCTGACGTAATGCTTTTGTGTTGATCATATTTTTTACTGATGATATTTAGCTGAAAGTTTGTGTACCGCCTCAACAAATACACCAGCATGTTCCGGTGGTACATCCTGATGGATACCATGACCAAGGTTAAAGACATGACCAGAACCCACACCAAAACCTTGCAAAATTGTTGAAACTTCCTGTTCAATCCGTTCTGGAGAAGCATATAACATAGATGGGTCCATATTACCCTGCAAAGCGACTTTATTCCCCACACGACGGCGAGCATCGGCAATATCAGTCGTCCAATCCAAGCCAAGAGCATCACAACCGGTTCCAGCCATTACTTCCAGCCATTGCCCACCACCTTTGGTAAACAGTGTCACTGGTACCCGACGACCTTCATTTTCACGGATCAGACCATCAACAATTTTGTGCATATAACGCAGGGAAAATTCACGATAATCCCGGCCAGTCAGCACGCCTCCCCAAGTATCGAAAATCATCACAGACTGAGCGCCTGCTTTAATTTGAGCATTAAGGTAAAGGATGACACTGTCTGCCAATTTATCCAGCAACAGATGCATTACGGCAGGTTCGGCATACATCATTTTTTTGATTTTAGTAAATGCCTTACTACTGCCACCTTCCACCATATAAGTCGCCAGCGTCCACGGGCTACCAGAGAATCCAATCAAAGGAACCTGACCCGCCAGTGCCTTACGGATTGCACGCACTGCATCCATCACATAACTCAGCTCCATCTCAGGATCGGGAACCGGTAGTTTTTCCACATCAGCACTGTTTAAAATAGGAGATTTAAAACGCGGGCCTTCACCTGCTTCGAAATAGAGTCCCAGCCCCATTGCATCAGGAATAGTGAGAATATCAGAGAAAAGAATTGCTGCATCCAATGGATAACGTCGCAAAGGTTGCAAAGTGACTTCGCAGGCAAGTTCAGTATTTTTACATAGAGAGATAAAATCACCAGCTTCGGTACGGGTGGCTTTATATTCCGGTAAATAGCGGCCAGCCTGACGCATCATCCATACAGGTGTAACATCAACGGGTTGGCGTAATAAGGCACGCAAATAGCGGTCGTTTTTCAACTCATTCATGACAGGCTCCATTTATTTATTGGCCGCAATATTATCTGACTGTAATGATTAGGACATCATTGTAACATGACAGATAAATCTCTCCCGTTGAATTGCGCCAAACCATGCATTACGCATTTCGGCACAGAACAACCGTATCTTCAATCAACCGACGGGCAATAGTATTGTGTGGTGGAATCAATGGCAGTTGGTCATAGTGATACCAATCTGCACTAATCAATTCTTTCGGATCATGACAAATCTCACCGCTGTCATAATCAGCTAGAAATGCCATCATCAATGAATGGGGGAAAGGCCACGGTTGAGAAGCGACATAACGTAAGTTGCGAATTTTAATATTACTCTCTTCCATCACTTCACGAGCCACAGCTTCTTCAAGTGTTTCACCTACTTCAACAAACCCAGCAAGCACTGTATGTATGCCATCACGATGGCGCTGATGTTGAGCCAATAAGATCTGATCATCCCGACGAATACCGACAATAACACAAGGTGCAATCTGCGGATAATAACGTTCATGACAATGGTTACACAAACAAGCCCATTCACTGACACTATGGTTCATTTCATGGCCACAATAACCACAATATTGATGGGAACGATAAAACTCTGCCAACTGCACTCCCCGGCCTGCTAATTGAAACAAGCCGCGATCGCTTGAAACAATATGCCGTAAGGAAACCATATTTGAATTCATTTTCTGGCAAATAAGCCAAACTTTCTCACCCTGCCACTCACCGATAAGCAATGCTATTTTTCCTTGCAGTGACCATTGAGCAGCTATTCCAAAAGGTAATTCACCTTTAGGGAGCCAAATACGATTTTCATCACTGATAATCCACCAGCCTCGTTCTACACCGGTTACTTGTTGTTGCATCATCATTATGACATCTTATTTGTTATAAATATCTGTATAAATCATACGCTTTTTAGCCAGAAAAGCGTGCTCTTGTTACTATTTATCACGAGGAACACAACACTATGTCACAACTGCTTGCCGTGTTTGATCTGGATGACACCTTAATCTCCGGTGATTCCAGTGCCATATGGACAGAGTTTCTATGGGAAAAAGGTATCATTAGTGATCCAAGTTTTATCGAAGCAGATAAAAAAATGATGGCTGATTACAACTCAGGTTCACTTGACATGAGTAGTTATCTAGCATTTATCCTGCAAACACTGCACCAAGTTCCACAAAAACAAGTTGATCTTTGGTTAGTTGAGTTTGTTAAAGAAAAAATCAGACCTCGATTTTACCCGCAAGCTAAAGCTCTTATTGCAGAATATCAACAGCAACAAATTCCAGTCATTATTATCTCAGCTACAGTCTCTTTTATTGTGAAAAAGATTGCTGCCGAATTAGGGATTCACACTGCACTAGGCATTGATATGGTGACGGAAAATGGCTGTTATACCGGCCAAATAGACGGTATTGCGACTTTTCGCGAAGGTAAAGTAAAACGAATGAAACAGTGGCTGGAACAACAAAACAGTTATCCTGAAATTATCCGTTTTTACAGTGATTCAATTAATGATCTACCAATGTGTCAATTTGCCGACGAAGTCATTACGATCAATGCCGATGCCCGTTTAAAAACCGAAGCACAACGACATGGCTGGCAACAATTAACCTGGTCACTGTAAATATTTTCAATCAGTAATGGGTTTATGGTTTCCATAATCCCATCTATACCTGTTATCTTTCAAGTTGCCTCTTTGTTGGCTGCACTCACTCACCCCAGTCACATAGTTATCTATGCTCCCAGGGATTCGCTCCCTTGCCGTCGCGATGCATCTTGAAATCTATTGGGTATATACCCGTCATCTTTCAACAGGCAACCCAATTGCTGGGGAAGAATATTGCAATAAAATTGAGGTCTTGACGAAACAGAACAAGTCATTTTATTTCCGCAAACAAATCACCTAATCGCGTTCCCCACGCTCTTAAGGTGTCATTTCTCTCCCTATAAATAAGAACAAAAATGCCGATCTTGAATATCGGCATTTTGCTGTATAAAAAGAAGATTAATTTAATGCTTTAACGCTTCAATTTTATCCCGGCTCAGTCCGGTACTGGTGACAATAATATCCAGACTGACGCCATGCCGTAACAAGGCTCGAGCCGTTTCCACTTTACCTTCCTCTCGGCCCTGCTCAATACCTTGCTCGCGCCCTTTTTGTTCAAGCTGTTCTGCAATAGTCATCAACATCGTTTCATGCTCCGGAGATTGTTCAATCAGTTGATGGACAAAGTGTGAGAGATCCAGCGTATGCCCATTCAGTA
>NZ_LJCS01000095.1:0-8960 GCF_001280945.1 Photorhabdus heterorhabditis
CAACCACCTGTTCAGGACTCAAATCTTGCCAAATTAACCGTTTTATCCATTTTTTGACTTCCGGCGTTATTTTTACGGCTTTTTTAGCAAAATGACGACGAGCTAATCCCTTCAAATGAGCCTGTTCAGGACAATAGGTTTGAACTTCTTGATTTCTCTTCAATTCTCTGCTGATGGTCGATGGACTTCGCTTAAGTGACTCCGCAATAAAAAGCTGTGAAAAACCCGCTTCTTTTAAACTGGAAATCTGGTATCTTTCTGTTTCGGTCAGTTGTATATAGGTCATTGTGCATTTTCCTGTGGCGGGAAAGATGCCTACTATAGCAACTGACCGCCCTTCTGAAAAATTGCACTTAATTAGTCGAATCCGCCATAGATAATTATATTTCAAGCCATTAAAGGAAAAAAGGGCTTGGTTGGAATAGCTTCTCCACTTCAGGAACAAATTTTTTATCTGTAATAAACATAATTACATGATCTCCTTGTTCGATGACGCTGTAATCATTAGCAATAATTACTTCATCACCGCGAGCTATTGCCCCAATTGTGGTACCTGGTGGTAATTTAATATCACCTACAGCTCGACCGACAACTTTTGAAGTCTTTTCATCTCCATGAGCAATCGCTTCGATAGCTTCAGCTACTCCACGACGTAATGATGAAACACTTACAATATCTGCTTTACGAACATGGCTTAGTAAAGCCGAAATAGTTGCTTGTTGTGGAGAGATTGCAATATCAATCACACCGCCTTGTACCAAGTCGACATATGCACTACGTTGAATGAGGACCATGGCCTTTTTGGCTCCCATGCGTTTAGCAAGCATTGCAGACATGATATTTGCTTCGTCATCGTTGGTTAGAGCAATAAACACATCTACCTGTTCTATATGTTCTTCAGCTAGTAACTCTTGGTCTGATGCATCCCCATAAAAGACAATGGTGTCATGTAATAATTCGGCTAGTTCTGTAGCTCTTTGCTGATTCCGTTCAATCAATTTAACTCTGTAATCTTTTTCGAGGCGTAGTGCGAGTCCGGCACCGACATTACCACCACCAACGATCATAATACGTTTGTAGGGTTTCTCTAAGCGTTGAAGTTCACTCATTACAGCACGAATGTGTTGCGATGCAGCAACAAAGAAAACTTCGTCACCAGCTTCAATAATTGTAGAACCTTGTGGTCTTATTGGTCGATCTTGACGAAATATTGCAGCAACTCTGGTATTAATGTGTGGCATGTGTTCACGGAGTGAAGAAAGTGCATTTCCTACAAGTGAGCCGCCGTAATAAGCTTTTACCGCAACAATACTTACCCGACCTTCGACAAAGTTAACAACTTGTAAAGCGCCAGGATATTGAATTAGTTTGTAAATATAATCTATGACGAGTTGTTCTGGTGAAATAAGATAATCAATAGGGATATCATCAGGGAGAAAAAGTTTTTCTGCTTCGCGGATATATTCTGCTGCACGTATTCGTGCAACTTTATTCGGTGTATTAAATAAAGAATATGCAATTTGGCATGCAATCATGTTAGTTTCGTCAGAATTAGTTACAGCAACTAACATATCAGCATCTTCGGCACCAGCTTCTCTTAATACTCTGGGATGAGAACCGTGACCATTGACTACTCTGAGGTCGAATTTATCCTGTAGTTGGTGCAGACGGTTGGGGTCAGTATCGACGATAGTGATATCGTTATTCTCACCTACCAGATTTTCAGCTAATGTACCACCGACTTGGCCTGCACCAAGAATAATTATTTTCATAATGTTCTCTAATTTATTAGAAGCAGATAATTATCTCTATAAGTTGTAGAGATATATCACTGTTTAATTAATCGAGCGTAGAAAAAACCATCACCACCAGTTAATTCAGGTATTATTTGTTTTCCTGGGTTTTCGCTTGTTGCTGTTCTTGCTAACTCTGCATCTGGATGGCACTTTAAAAACGCACTGATCTGCTGGCTATTTTCATCCGGTAAAATAGAACAGGTTGCATACACTAGTGTTCCACCTTTCTTTAAATATGGCCAGATTGCATCAATAATTTCAGATTGTAATTGAACTAACTGAGCAATATCTTCCTCGCGGCGTAGCCATTTAATATCGGGATGGCGGCGGATTACTCCTGTTGCTGAACAAGGAGCATCCAGAAGAATACGATCGAATTGCTGATTTTCTGCCCAATGTTCAGGGTGGCGTCCATCACCGGTTTTTACTGTAGCGTGGCAATTAAGGCGTCGGAGATTTTCTTCTACTCGTTTGAGCCTTTGCTCATTAATATCTACAGCTAATACTTGAGCTTCTGGTGCTATTTCTAGGATATGTGTTGTTTTCCCTCCTGGTGCAGCGCAAAGATCGAGAATTTTCTCTCCATTAATTGGTTGTAATAACTCGGCACACCCTTGTGCAGACACATCTTGAACAGTGACCCAACCTTTGTCAAATCCAGGTAATATTGCTACATGGCAGGGGGAAATTACACGGATAGCAAAGGGTAATCCGATAGCTGGTTCCGCATCAATTCCTGCTTTATGAAGAAGGGTAAGATATTCATCCCGACTGTGGTATATACGATTAACTCGTAACCACATAGGTGGTTTTTGATTATTAACGTTAATAAGTTGCTGCCACTCTTGTGGATAGGCTTTTTGGATTCGGGTTAATAACCATTCGGGATGTAAGTGATGGCTAGAATGATTTTGTGAACGTTCTGTTAACTGTAATTGTTGTCTCTGAAATTGGCGAAGGACACCATTAATCAAACCCTTTAGCTGAGGGTATTTCAAAGCTACGGCTCCATTTACTGTTTCAGCCAGAGCTGCATGAGCAGGAATACGGGTATAGGCAAGTTGGTATATTCCGACCATAAGAAGGTAATGAAGAATACGTTGTTTACCTTTTAATGGTTTTGCCATTAATTGGCTTATTATCCACTCTAACTGAGGCAATACACGCAATACCCCGAAAGAGAATTCCTGTAATAAGGATTTATCTTTATCAGTTATATTCTGTTGTAGTTCAGGTAAGACTGTACTGAGAGACTGTCCTTGATCTAGAACTTGATTGATTGCTTTCGCAGCGATACTTCGCAGATTATATGTATTTTTCATAGTTAAAAAGGCTGATAAAAGACAGCTTTAAGAGAAAGTTATTCAGCTAATTTTATGCCTGGCGTAAACCATTCACGTTTGGAGTTAAGTAGATTTTCTACTGACATTGCTTTTTTACCCGCCGGCTGTAATTGAGTGATATTCAGAATTCCATCAGCGGTAGCAATATGAATGCCTTTTTTATCTGCTTTTAATACAGTTCCTGGTTCTGCTGAAGTTTGTTCTTCAATGGCTTCTGCTTTCCAAATTTTAACAGGCTGTCCTTCTATCTCGAAAAAGCTCATGGGCCAGGGATTAAATGCACGAATACAGCGTTCAATATGGGTTGCAGATAATGCCCAGTTTATTCGGGCTTCTTCTTTGCTTAGTTTTTCAGCGTAGGTAGCCAATTTTTCGTTTTGAGTTTCAGGCCGGTTTTTACCTGATGCTATTAACAATAATGTTTTAAGCAGCGCATCTGACCCAATATTGGCCAGTTTTGCGTATAAACTGGCACTAGTATCTTCAGGTGCAATAAGGCAGCTTGCTTTATATAGCATGTCGCCGGTATCAAGACCTATATCCATTTGCATGATAGTCACTCCCGTTTCCACATCACCGGCCCAGAGTGAACGTTGAATTGGTGCTGCACCACGCCAACGTGGTAATAGGGAACCATGTACGTTCAGGCAACCTAATCTTGGAATGTCCAAAACAGCCTTAGGGAGGATTAATCCATATGCCACAACTATGATAACATCAGGTTGTTGTTTGAGAATCCATTGTTGATTTTCTTCTGAACGCAAAGTAGTTGGCTGAAAAACAGTAATGTTATGTTTTTCAGCCAGCACTTTCACAGGACTGGGTGTCAGTTTTTTACCCCTTCCAGCCGGTTTATCTGGTTGAGTGAGAACACCAACTACCTCATGTTGAGACGCTAATAAAGCCTCTAAATGGTGTGCTGCAAAGTCAGGTGTTCCGGCAAAAACAATACGCAAAGAATCAGGCACGTTTATTTCCTGTATTAAATAATTTATTGGGTTCGAGCTCTTTGTTTATCTAATTTTTCTACTTTCTGGCGTATACGTTGGCGTTTCAGAGGAGATAAGTAATCCACAAAAAGTTTACCAATTAAATGATCCATTTCGTGCTGAATACAAATAGCCAGTAAGCCATTAGCTTGTAATTCAAATGATTGTCCATCGTAATTTAAAGCCCTAATTCTGACCTTTTCAGCTCGTGGCACTAGTGCTCTCTGATCAGGAATAGACAAACAACCTTCTTCAATCCCAGTTTCGCCACTCTTTTCCAGTAACTCTGGATTTATCAGTACAAGGCGTTCATTGCGGGTTTCTGATACGTCAATAACGACAATACGCTGATGAATATCAACTTGTGTTGCTGCCAAGCCAATGCCTTCTTCTGCATACATAGTTTCGAACATATCATCAATGATACTCTGAATCTTTGCATCAACTTTTTCAACAGGCGCTGCAATAGTGCGAAGCCGCTCGTCTGGGTAATGTAATATTTGTAATACTGGCATATATGTTTAGATCTGTATCCAAAATGTGAATGGTATTCTATGTCTATTCTAGACATTTCCCGTTTGGATTGACAGTATCGATTGCTAATTAAGCAGTTTGATTTGTCCGTCAATCTCAGCCAGGATGACAATATGGAAGCTATGGAAGTATGGTTGCGAATGAAGATGATCTCTCATTTGGCAACAGAAAAAGCAGCAAATATTGCAGAAAAATTATTGCATGCTGGGAATCGTTATTCCACAGTGCTGAAAGACAGTGGGTTATCACCAGCACAATGTTTGCAATTTACTAAAGCAAATAAAACAGTGCTAACTTCGTGCTTAAAATGGCTTGAACAGCCAGAATGCCATTTATTAACATATTCTCACCCTTCGTATCCACTTCTATTAAAGCAGATACATGCCCCACCTCTTACGCTTTTTGTTTCAGGAAAATTAGAACTTCTTTTAAAGAAGCAGGTTGCGATGGTAGGGAGCAGGGCCGCAAGCTATTATGGCGAAAAATGGGGAAAAATTTTTGCACGTGAATTGGTTGGGCATGAGTTAGTTATTACTAGTGGCTTAGCTATCGGAATTGATGGTATTTGTCACCGGTCTGCACTGGATAGTGGAGGTGAAACAATTGCTATATTAGGTAGTGGGCTTGGGCATATTTATCCTCATAGACACGTGTCATTAGCAAAACAGATAGAGGAGAATGGTGCTCTTGTTTCTGAATTTTTCCCGGATACCCCTCCACGTGCAAAGAATTTCCCTAAAAGAAATCGAATTATCAGTGGGTTAAGTTCGGCAATTATCGTTGTAGAAGCGAGTAAAAACAGTGGTTCATTAATTACAGCTCGTTGTGCCCTTGAACAAGGAAGGGATGTATTTGCATTACCAGGTCTATTGGGGAATCCAATGAGTGAAGGAAATCACTGGTTAATCAAACAGGGTGCATACCTGGCTACAAACGCAATAGATATTGTAGAACATGTTTACAGTTCACTACAATGGTTGCATATGGAAGGAACGAAACAAGAAGTAGAACCACGGTTTGAGCAAACTGAGTTGCCATTTGCTGATGTGCTAGTTAACGTAAGTGATGAGGTAACTTCTATCGATATTATTGCTCAGCGTTCTTCATTACCTATAAATGAGGTAATGACAAAGCTCCTTGAACTGGAATTACTGGGTAAAGTGGCTGTAGTTGCTGGTGGTTATGTGCGTGTGGATTAATTAACTGAGTGTCCATAGTCTTGTTCAACGTCATATAAAAATAAATTTCAAGTGAAAAAATGGTATGGCAAAAATGGTTCCTTTCTCCACTAATGAAACTGAATGTTGTCCTGAATGTGGTTCTCTGTTAGTTATCCGTAATGGCATTCATGGCCCATTTCTTGGATGTTCTGGTTATCCATCATGTCAATATGTTCGTTCATTAAAAGGGCAAAGTGACGGTCATGTGGTAAAAGAACTTGAAGGGCAGACATGTTCTGCATGTGGTGCTAATTTAACTTTACGCCGAGGGCGTTATGGAATGTTTATTAGTTGTAGTCGTTATCCTGAATGCGAGCATACAGAACTGATTGATAAACCGGATGAAACGTTAATAGCCTGCCCTCAATGCAAACAAGGGCAACTATTACAAAGAAAATCACGTTTCGGAAAAATTTTTCACGCGTGTAACTGTTACCCTAATTGTCAGTTTGTATTAAATAATAAACCAGTCGCGGGTGAATGTGTGTTTTGTCATTATCCGTTACTGACGGAAAAACGAACATCACAAGGTGCAAAGTTGTTTTGTGCCAGTAAATTGTGTGGAAAACAACAAGTAAATGAAACTGAGTAACAAGCATGAGTAATGAAGCATCACCTGCATTTAAAAATGTGTTAACTGCATTAAAAACAGAAAAAGTGATTGCCTATCCGACTGAAGCTGTTTTTGGACTGGGATGTGATCCTGATAGCGAGAAAGCAATAAATGAACTGCTTATATTAAAGAAGCGGCCGTGGCAGAAAGGGTTGATTCTTATTGCAGATAATTATGAGCAATTACAACCATATCTTGATGATAAGCTTCTAACGGAAAGACAAAAAAAAGCCATATTTGCTTGTTGGCCAGGACCTATGACCTGGGTAATCCCTGCCAAACCTAGTACATCTAAATGGTTGACTGGGCAGTTTTCCACTTTGGCTGTTAGAGTTAGTGATCATCCTTTAGTAAAACAATTATGTACTTTTTATGGAAAACCGTTGGTATCGACCAGTGCAAATTTAAATGGTCTTGAACCATGTAGAACAGCAGAAGAAGTCAGACAACAGTTTGGGGATAAGCTTCCTGTATTAAGCGGTAATGTTGGAGGGTGTGAAAAACCTTCAGAAATTCGGGATGCTTTAACTGGTGAACTGTATCGTCAAGGGTAGAATAAATATGAATCAATTCGCTGTTTTTGGTAATCCTGTTACGCACAGCAAATCTCCTCGTATCCATCAGTTGTTTTCTGAGCAAACTGGTATTGAGCATCGTTATGGGAAGATTTTGGCTCCTGTAAATAAATTTGAAGAGACATTGGCTGTGTTTCTTAAACAGGGCGGGATTGGCGCTAATATCACTTTACCATTTAAAGAGCGGGCATTTATCCGAGCAAATGAGTTAACTGAACGGGCAAAATTCAGTGGTGCAGTCAATACCTTGAAATTGTTGGATAATAATCAATTGATTGGCGACAATACGGATGGTATAGGGTTATTAACAGATTTGATGCAACGTGGATTTATTACACAGGGGCAACATATTTTAATTATTGGAGCCGGTGGTGCAGTCAGAGGAGTTTTATCTTCATTATTAGAATTTGGTTGTGAAATTACAATTACAAACCGGACGTTCAGTCGTGCCGTCCAGATTGCTTATGATTTCTCGTCAATAGGCAATATTCGGCCTGTTGAAATGGAAACACTAAATAGCCCTGAATTTGATCTGATCATTAATGCGACTGCATCTGGTCTTAACGGTGAGATTCCAGAGATATCTCCGTTAATATTTAATGAAAATTGTGTTTGTTATGACATGTTTTATCAGTCTAACTTGACACCTTTTATTTCCTTTGCCAAGAAACATGGTGTTTCTAGTTATGCAGATGGGCTGGGAATGTTAGTAGGGCAGGCTGCTCATTCGTTTAAATTATGGCATGGTGTACTGCCAGAAATCGCTCCTGTATTGCGAACATTGGAACAGGAGTTACATTCATGAATCAATCTATCCAGTTTCCTGATAGAGAAGAATGGAATGAACAAGAGCAGGTAGTTATTTTTCCTGCTCTGGTAAATGGGCTATTGGTTCAGTGTGTTATAGGTGCTAAGGAGCTTTTATATCGTTATGGGGAAGAGCATCATCCACTAAGCCTGTTCCGACAAAATCGTTGGGATTTAGAGGAGGAATTCGAATCAGTAATCAACAATGGGAATGATGATCATTTGGGACGCTACATATTATCTTGCAGGTAGTCGTTTTTCCAACAGACATAATTGCTTGCTGAATAACGTAATGCCTCTAATTCTTCAGGTTTCAGTTTCCTTACCTGACGGGCAGGACTGCCAACATAAAGGTATCCACTTTCTAATATTTTTCCTGGGGCTATTAAGCTGCCCGCTCCAATAATAACGTCTTCTTCAATAATTGAACCATCAAGCAGAATGGAACCCATACCGATGAGTACTCGATTACCAATAGTGCAGCCATGAAGTATAGTTTTATGCCCGATGGTGACATCGTTCCCAACAATTAAAGGGAAACCGTCAGGATTATCAACTGATTTGTGTGTTACATGTAATACAGAGCCATCTTGGATATTAGTACGCGTGCCAATAGATACATAATTAACGTCTCCGCGGATGACAACTAAAGGCCATACGCTGACATCATCAGCAAGCCTGACATCACCAATGATCACACTAGATGGATCTAACATGACTTTCCGGCCAATTTTAGGTTGAGTACCAAGGTAACTGCGTAACACTCCAGACATATATACCTCTAATGAAGAAATAGGGATTTGCTGTTCTTAAGGATCTTAGTGAGGAAAATACCAGTATGCAATGAAAGAAAGTTATTGATTTTAGTCAAAATCGATTAAATTTAACTCGTAAAGGGTAAAAAAACGCCTGTTGGTGGTAAATCTAAAAAAAAGTGTTGTGTAAAAATTTAAGCCCCCTATAATGCGCCACCACTGACCGACACAACGCTAAGAAAACGTGTGGGGTTGGGCAGGGGAGCGCAAATAAGCGCTTGACTCTGCGGGCAAAAAGCGTAATATACGCAGCCCGGCTGACCGAGAA
>NZ_LJCS01000096.1:0-8615 GCF_001280945.1 Photorhabdus heterorhabditis
TGGGAGGTAATGATAAGAGAAGCCATTGAGTTGGGGGCATCTTCATATGATTTAGCTGTTTCTTATTTTTATACTGCTTTATACAACAGTCATATCAATCGACCGATTGATGAAGTCGCGGAAAGAGAGCGAGTCGTTAAGTTATTTGATAAAGCTGTTCAATACTCAGCTGAAATACTGGATGTTATGGAGCTTTATATTAAAGCCAGAAGTTGTGAGAAAGGAGCAGGATTTGGCCTAAGTCGAGCAGGGCAAAAATTACTTGAATTTGTTAATTCTCCACTTGATTTTCCTGTGGCCCAATCGTCACCAGGTGCAGATGCACAAACGATTGACGCAATCTGTGAAATACTTAATAAGTACGGTCGTCATGGTCATGTGTTGAAAGAATATTATCAAAAGAGTTATATTGACCAACTTAAATACGGCGTAGATTTGACTGAACCTCAATATATTGAGCGAGCTAGTGCGGTCATTAAAGTTTCTCTAGATCCTGAGATAAATACGCGAAGAAGTGTTCCATATTTTAAATCATGGTGGCCAATATCATCGTTTACGCTGATCACGAGTGGTAATCGTGATCTAAATATGGCAATTACCAGCAGAGTTAAGAAATATATCGAAGAAAGTAAAGTCAGGATTTTAATTAACGGTGAATTGCTTGAAGAAATCAAGCCATCATCTGAATGGTCTCATCGTCAACTACGAATTCCAGGCTATCTCACTAAGCCTGGATTTAATAAGGTCACCTTAGAGTGGCCTAAATTAGCACAGGATGAAAAAAAGGAAGTGTTAAATATATCATTTAGATATAATAAAGGTTTAAAAACTGAAATATTTCCAGTATTTGGTGAATTATTCTCATTAAAGGTCTCTTATTCAGAATAGTCTGGTTTTACAATATCTGTGTGATCTGCCATCCATTCAATAAATCTGGTTTATCGATCTTGTTTGATGGCAGCACTTTGTGTTTATATTATATAGGATTAATAATGTTCAGAGGTGAATTGATTTATGTCGCCGTTAATGTTAAGGCTTTTACCGATAATACTTATCGTTGGAATGGTTCCATCATTTGTAGAAGTTGATATTACTTTGCCAGCATTCCCCCAAATGCTGAGGTTCTTTTCTGCAACTGAATCGGCAGTGCAATTTACTTTAATAGTGAATTTCTTAGGGTTATGCCTATTCACACCTATTTTCGGTCCTCTTTCTGAGTCGTATGGGCGAAGAAAAGTCATTCTAATCGGAGCTACTCTATTCTTTATTGGTAGTGTAGGTTGTTCAATTTCGGGTGATCTGAGTCAATTGTATTTATTTAGGTTTATCCAAGGAATTGGGTGCAGTGCTATTTGGGTTGTTGGGTTTATAATTTGCTCGGATACCTATAAAGATGAGGAGTCAGTACAGGTTTTTGGAATCCTTAACTCAGCAATATCAGCGGCTCTCATTATAGCACCTGTTGCTGGCTCTCTTATTGTTGTATATTATGATTGGAGATCTACCTACCATTTAGTGGCTTTACTGAGTTTTCTTTCTCTTATGGCTGTGTTTATCATTCCTGAAACAAATCGTGATACGATAAAACTGAGTGTAAATGAGGTTGCAAGAAATTATTGTCAACTTATATTTAGTACGCGTTTCTTGATATATACTTTTACCCCTGGGTTATTAGTGTCTGCATGTATTGCATATGTATCTGTTGTCCCATTTTTATATATAGATAAAATGGGAATGAGTTACTATATTTTTTCGATACATCAAGCAATATTAGGAATATGTTTAGCGGTGGCCGGATTCTATTCAGGTGCTTTGAATAGAAAGATTGGTTCAGTTAATTGTATCTATCTGAGTATTGTCATTTGTTGCATAGGGTGTAGTTCACTCATAATATTCAGTCATTTTTATCCTAAATCTGCAATACCCTTTACGCTGTCAATGGCTGTCATTTGTATTGGTTCTGCTTTTCAATATAGTATGGTGTTCTCTCATTCTTTGGCATTGTATCCTAAATTGGTGGGTTCAGCATCATCTCTATTAACTTTTTTTAGGCTTATTTTTTTCAGTCTCAGTGTTTTTATTTCAGGATGGGCATTTACTGGAAAGCTATTTAATTCAGCAATAGTAGTATCATCGATAATTACTATAGGGTTATTGTTTTCATTACTCGTTTTAATTGATTTTCGAAATCATGCAGTAAGTCGATAAATTAACGATAGGTCACATGTTAACTAATTAAAGGGTCATTTATGAGAATTAAAGTTATTGTTCCGTTGTTGACATCGAAATATAATTCAGCAGTACAAGAGGAGATTTCTTACTATATTGCACAGGATGTATTAATTACCGTTGTTAATTTAGAGTCTGGCTCACCTTCGATTGAGTCTCGTTACGACGAAATGTATTCAACTCCTGAGATTGTTGACAAAATCATCGAATCTGAAAAGGAAGGATATGATGGCGTCTTTGTGAGTTGTGTAAGTGATCCTGCTATTTCCGTTGCGAGAGAGATAGTTGATATTCCTATCGTTGGTGGATTCGAGCCTGCTGCGTTAAGTGCTGGAATGATCTCGAAGCGTTGGGGAGTAATTACAATTACTCAGTCTTGTGCACGTTTGATTAGAGATCTTGCGACGTTAGCTGGTATTCACCAGAAATTAGCTTGTATTTGCAGCATTGATCAATCTATTGACGAGTTGCACCAAATACCTGGAAAGTTAGAAGATGTTCTCCTCACTCAAACTAAAAGGATGGTTAATGAAGAACGAGTAACAGCTATAGTATTAGGTTGTACTGGCATGATAGGGATGGCGAAGTACTTATCCAAAGAGATGGGAGTTGTAGGAATGCCGATTCAGGTGATTGACCCTACAGCGGTTGCATTAGGTTATCTACAGATGATGATAAGAGCAGGTCTTACCCATAGTCGTTTGGAATATCCAAAACAGGATTTAAGAAAAAGGAGGATTAGCTGCATTGAATAATATGTGTAATTGCATACTATTAAGTTGATTATTAAGGTAGTCTTTGAACTCGATAATATGTGATAAGGTAGCTGATTCTGGCAGCTTTAGTTTTGCCTCTTGTTAAGCCACAATTTTTTAGTCCTGTCAGTATACTAAGCTGGAATAGCTTGCGCTGGTGTCACAAGTTATTCATCTTATCAGATTAGTAATTGCAACTAGCTTGTACTTCGTACTTTTTTGTATATGATATTGGTAATCATTATCATTTAAATTGGTGTAAGTTATGATAAGGGCTAAAGAAAGGCAAAGATCTCTTTTCTGGCAGGGAATGACCAGCTTGTGGGGAGTGGGTTTATCTAGTTTGGCGGGAATACTATTCGTAATAGTGAATCCAGGAATTGAGCAGTTTAAAATTGGGGTAGTAGTCGCAATGTTGCTAACTTTATTTATGTTGTTGAATCAGAGGTCGCGCCATTTTCTGTTAATACCATCAGGATTTGCTGTACTGTGTGCTTTGCTGGCTGGCGCGAATCGGTTTGGTTGTTTTTGACGTTGTTTAGGAGGAAAAGTAAGTGAGAAAACTGATGCGAAAAATGAACAGATTGGTGCGAAAGGAGGGACTTGAACCCTCACGTCCGTAAGGACACTAACACCTGAAGCTAGCGCGTCTACCAATTCCGCCACCCTCGCAGGTACTGTTATTTTCTGTTGCCGAATCTTATTGGCAGTTGTCTGATTTGGTGCGAAGGGGGGGACTTGAACCCCCACGTCCGTAAGGACACTAACACCTGAAGCTAGCGCGTCTACCAATTCCGCCACCCTCGCAAGTTCAGACACTATCAACCTTGATTGATAGCATGGAGGCGAATTCTAGAGATTTTGTAGCCTACGTCAATCATTATTTATTATAGCGTTGCATGATTGCCGTAAAAATCATCATTTACTATTTTGTTATCAAAGATGGCCTGTCCATAGTCACGGACAGGCTAAACAAATCAGGATTTTTTTATTGCTTGGTAAACTTTGAATTTCCCCGTCTGAGCAATGACTTCATGATTGCCAAACGTTTTATCCAGTAAATCGGGATAAGGCAGGAAAGCATTAGCGACAATCCGTAGTTTACCCCCAGGTTTAAGGTAGCTGGGCGCCTGGCGGATCAGATCGTCGGCTGCCCGCAAACTGGTTTTCAATCCTTCATGGAAGGGGGGATTAGAGATAATCCAGTTGAATTTATCTTCAATATTGGAATAAACATTACTGACGATAACTTGACCTTCCAGTTTATTGGCTTTTAAGGTTGCTTTACTGGAGGCAATAGCGGCTGCATTAACATCACTGAGAGTAAGTGCTAGCTCAGGATTATTTTTACCCAATACGGCAGCTAAAACACCCGCACCACATGCGATATCCAGTAAATTGCCAGAGAGAGGCTTGTCAAAGGTAGAAAGCAATAAACGGCTGCCAACATCCAGTTCATCCTGGCTAAATACACCCGGTAAAGTATTCACTATGACGTTTTCCACTTGATAACTGTTCCACCAGTTATCCTGTTCAAACAGCACCTCATGTTCTAATCTGCCGTAGAAGAGGCTGCAACGACGGGCGCTGTCGATTTTTTGGAAAGTTGCCATACCGTCCATCAGTTTGTCTACACTACGTACTCCGCTACGGTTTTCACCGACAATAAAGATATTGATACCTTTTGGTAAAACAGAGAACAGGCTGCGTAATTGAAAGCGAGCTTCTTGCTTACTTTTAGGCCAGTAATAAATAAGGGTGTCGCAACCTCGGGTAAATGCTTTTTCGGCTGCCAAGCCAAACCAGGCATTATCACCCAGAGTACGGATCAGTGATTGCCAGTGATGATATTGGTTAGTGTGCACTCGCACACTGGCAGCATCAATTTGGGTTGCCAGTGTGTCTTGAATATCACCCGCGAACAGCAGGTGATGAGAGCTAAATTGCTCACGGTGACGCAAAATAACTTCACTGGCGGGGGTTAATGCAGACATTTGTCTATAAACTCCTTCATGTTCTGTGTTCAAATATTAGGTAATGATAAATCTAAAACCCAATATTGGCGCAGATAGTGGCCTCTGATAACATGTTACTGATTATTTTTTACAGCAGGTGAATAGATATGGTAACCCGGCGCGACAGGTTATTAGCTCAATTGGGGATTACCCAATGGGCCTTACGTAACCCGGCGGTTTTGCAAGGTGAGTTAGCTGTTCACCTACCTGATGCCACCCGTCTGCTAATTATTACCAATGACCACATTGATTTAACTCACTCATTATTAATAGATATTTTTACAGCTATGGGGCTGGATAAATCCTCTGTTTACTGCATTACATCAGATAATGTTGTGATGCTACCGGAACAGGTTAAGTGCCCATGTTGGCTGTTGGGTGTGGATATTACACTATCATGGCAAGGGATTTCTTTGAGAAGCCCTGCATTAAATGATTTATATTGTGATGGAAAGGCAAAACGTTCTCTTTGGCAGCAGATTTCTCAACATGAACAACATTTCTCTATTAACTCCCGCTGATCTCCCGTTCGCTTTTCTGGTTGAACAAACTAGTCATGCGTTCCCGTGGAGTGAAAAAACGTTTTTCAGTAATCAGGGTGAGCGGTATCTGAATTATAAAATAACGATTAATGAACAACTTATTGGCTTTGCTATCACTCAATGGGTATTAGATGAAGCCACATTATTTAATATTGCTATTCATCCCGACTATCAAGGTAAAGGTTACGGTAAAGCATTACTGGAATATTTAATATCCATTTTACCAGACAAAGGAATGAATACCTTATGGCTTGAGGTAAGACAATCGAACTACTCCGCTATCAGGTTGTATGAACATTTAGGCTTTAATCAAGTCTCTGTGCGTAAGAATTATTATCCTACTGCAACAGGTAAAGAAGATGCCATTATTATGGCATTGCCGTTACTTTCTGAATGGTGCAATGAAATTGATTGATTGTTTATAGCACCAATTTCAGCGAAAATGAGCGCCAATTTTTTATTCATCCATGGGTTTGGGAGTTGTTTTCCTTGCGGGGAAGCGCCTGATGTTGAGTACAAGCCCGTATACAAAGCAGAAGATTCTTATTGATGTCAAATTCCCCTTTTCAGCAAGAAGTCGCTAAACGGCGCACTTTTGCAATCATTTCTCACCCTGATGCAGGGAAAACAACCATCACTGAAAAAGTGTTGCTGTTCGGACAGGCGATTCAGAAAGCAGGTACAGTGAAAGGTCGTGGTTCAAATCAGCACGCGAAATCTGACTGGATGGAAATGGAAAAACAACGTGGTATTTCCATTACTACTTCGGTGATGCAATTTCCTTACCAAGATTGTCTGGTTAACTTGCTTGATACGCCAGGACATGAAGATTTCTCCGAAGATACTTACCGCACATTGACGGCGGTTGACTGTTGCTTGATGGTCATTGATGCCGCTAAAGGTGTTGAGGATCGTACACGTAAATTGATGGAAGTGACCCGTCTGCGTGATACCCCGATTCTGACGTTCATGAACAAGCTTGACCGCGATATCCGTGATCCAATGGAATTGATGGATGAAGTGGAAAATGAGTTGAATATTGCTTGTTGCCCAATCACCTGGCCGATTGGGTGCGGTAAATATTTTAAAGGGGTTTATCATCTTTATCTTGATGAAACGTACCTGTATCAAACCGGGCAGGGGCACACTATTCAGGAAGTCCGCGCGATTAAGGGGCTGAATAATCCTGAATTGGATGCTGCGATTGGTGAAGATTTGGCTGAGCAATTGCGTCAGGAGTTGGAACTGGTGCAGGGCGCTTCCCACGAATTTGATCATCAGGCATTTTTGCAAGGTGAACTTACACCCGTATTTTTCGGTACTGCATTGGGTAACTTTGGTGTTAACCATATGCTGGATGGTTTGGTTAAATGGGCGCCTGTACCAATGCCTCGTCAGACCAATGTCCGTGCAGTTTCTGCTCAAGAAGAGAAATTTACCGGATTTATCTTTAAGATTCAGGCCAATATGGACCCTAAACACCGCGACCGCGTGGCTTTCTTGCGTGTGGTATCAGGTAAATATGAAAAAGGCATGAAGTTGCATCAGGTAAGAATTAAGAAAGATGTTGTTATTTCTGATGCGCTAACATTTATGGCTGGTGATCGTTCTCATGTGGATCATGCCTATCCGGGAGATATTATCGGTCTGCATAACCACGGGACAATTCAGATTGGTGATACCTTTACCCAAGGGGAAGATCTGAAATTTACGGGTATACCTAACTTTGCGCCAGAATTATTCCGTCGTATTCGTCTGCGCGATCCTCTGAAGCAGAAGCAGTTATTAAAAGGATTGGTTCAGCTATCTGAAGAAGGTGCAGTACAGGTATTTCGTCCCCTGATGAACAACGACTTAATTGTGGGGGCTGTGGGTATTCTACAGTTTGATGTTGTTGTTGCTCGTCTGAAAAGTGAATACAACGTTGAAGCTTTATATGAACCAGTAAACGTTTCGACTGCGCGTTGGGTTGAGTGTCATGACGCTAAAAAGTTGGAAGAGTTTAAGCGTAAGAATGAACAAAACTTGGCCCTCGATGGTGGTGATAATCTGACCTATATTGCGCCAACCATGGTCAATCTGAATCTTACTGGTGAACGTTACCCTGATGTTAATTTCCGTAAGACACGGGAGCATTAATATTTTATAAGGCTAACAATAGGTTAGCCTTTTTTCTTTACAAAAATATATATAACACAAGAATAATTTATAATTTAGTCGGCCAGATCCGTCTTATTTTATAGCTCTTTGCTTTATTTTCCTGTTACTATTTCCCGGTCTTCACTGTATCTGGTGTTTTTATTTTCCAATTTAGCTTAGCTACTGGAAGTAATAACCCATTTCTAATTCTAATGCGGATTGTTATTCTGTTTATACCCTATGGATTTCAAGATGCATCGCGGCGGCAAGAGAACGCATCCCCAGGAGCATAGATAACTATGTGACTGGGGTAAGTGAACGCAGCCAACAAAGAAGCAACTTGAAAGATGACGGGTATAGGTTACGTTTAGATTACCGTGTACAAAGACAGTATTGAATGGCTTTATAGATTCAGAAATCTAACCGACAAAAGGAAGGTATAAGATGAAGAATGTTAAATTGACTCACTCATTGATGGCTGTTGTTTTAGGCACCGCCTTGGTCAGCGGTAATGTGCTGGCGGAAGAGTCTTTTAAAAATAAAGCGACACAAGCATTTGATAGTGCTGGTCAAAAGATTGATGATTCAGTGAAAAGTGTTGATGGTTACATGGGAGATAGTGCAACCACAGCAAAAATTAAAAGCGAGCTGTTGGCAGAAAAGGGTATCAGCAGCAGTGACATCTCTGTAAAAACAGAAAAAGGAGTAGTTTATATTTCTGGTTTTGTGAAAAGTGAGGAACAATCCAGGAAAATTTTAGCGGTTATCGCTAAAGTGAAAGGGGTCAAATCTATTCAAAATGGTTTAACCATAAAAAAATAATATATACCCAATATACCCTATGGATTTCAAGATGCATCGCGGCGGCAAGGGAGCGAATCCCCGGGAGCATAGATAACTCTGTGACCGGGGTGAGTGAGTGCAGCCAACAAAGA
>NZ_LJCS01000097.1:0-8555 GCF_001280945.1 Photorhabdus heterorhabditis
GTATTATTGCATAGTTTCTCTCTTTTCTGTTAAAGGAAGAAAATTAAGAGTTTTGCAGATAATTGAATTTATACCCAATAGATTTCAAATTGCAGCGCGGCGGCAAGAGAACGCAGCCAACAAAGCAGCAACTTGAAGGATGAAGGGTATATTATCTTCTTTTAGGCTGATCAGTAGTACCTGTAAACTTAACTTTATAATGAGGTACATATGGCAGATTTTCATAGTTTTAATACTCATTTGTTTCAGATCATGGATTGGCATTTTTCTCCTGAAACGGGATCACCATTTTGGCTTGAGAAATGCAAGGCATTGGGTTTTGACCCTTTTCGAGATATCCGCAATTTCTCTGATTTAATGCTATTTCCAGATATTTCTGATGAACTTCGGGATATTCCTGTTGAAAGTTTAGTGCCTCGAGGTTTAAAGGGGGCCATGATTGCAGGTGTATTTGAAAGTGGAGGCACGACAGGGCGCCCTAAGCGAGTTATTGTATTTGAAGAATGGTTGGAACAGCTTGTGGCTTGGCGTCTGAATGATATGCAGGTCATTAATAAGGGAGCAATAAAGAATACGCTCGCCTTGGTTCCTTCCGGGCCTCATGTTATAGGGACAATAAGCCGTCTTCGGGCTCGCTCCAGTGGAGGGTATTTTTTTGCCATAGATTTAGATCCACGTTGGGTGAAGAAGATGATCCAGCAAGGTGATATTAATGGGGTGGATGCCTATTGTGAGCATATTATTGATCAGGCGGAAGATATTATTAATACGCAACATATTAGTTATTTGATTGTTACGCCTCCACTTTTAGAGCGCATGGTGAGAAGAACTGCCCTGGTGAGTTATTTGAATAAGACTTTGGATCTTATTGTTTGGGGTGGAACTCATATGGACTCGGATACATTGACATTTTTACAATCCTCAGTTTTTCCTGATGTCAAAATAACAGCCAGTTATGGCAGTACGATGATACTTGGCGAATCCAAATCAAGAGATGGCCAGGATTTTGAAGGTTCACCTATTTTTGATAGTTTTGCCCCTAATGTCCTGTTTGACGTTATTGATCCGTTAACGCAACAACCGGTTCCTTTTGGGGAGCGAGGTCGGGTTGTGATGAACTATCTCAGCAAGTTTGCTTTATTTCCGAATATATTGGAGCGAGATACCGCCGTGCGACTTCCAAGGATAGATAATTATCCTGGGGCTTCAGTTGCGTTGGTGCGTCCTGTTGAAGAGATTTCTGGTCAGGCCGTGATAGAAGGGGTTTATTAATGCTAGTAGATAGTGTAAAGCCTGACGTAAAACCAGCAATGGAGAACAAATTGCAACAGGTGGAGGCCCTCGTACTGGGAGAATCCTATGTTACACGCCGGCGTGCGGAGGTTATTGGCGTTTTAAATGAAGTTGTTGGAGAAACCGCAGTCGTTCCCCCGGTTTATATCTGTGAAGTTGTTCGTAAGATGAGAATGGCGCCGCGATTGAGGCTGGATGAAATTCATGCAGCGATGAAGAGGGCCGCAAAAATTTATTCCAGTGAGAGTGTGGCCGGACTTTCTCCGTCAGAATATGTGCAATTGGCACATCGTGTCATTGGGCTGCCAGCAGCCATTATCGAAAGGTCTCTGATCGAAACTACAGAAGTTCTGATTATGATGCCTGAGATAATCAAAGCATCTATGCCACATGGTGCTGTTTGGGATGTGGATGATGAAAGAGTAATAGAAGGATGTGCCTTATTCAGCCGGCGAGCAGATGTGTTGGCGGTTCTGACTGGTGGCAATGGACCGGGAGCACATGCTTTATGGCCACAAGCTCTTGCTTTTGGGTATAGAGTCTTAATTAAGCCTTCTGTTCGTGAGCCATTCACCGCTCAGCGATTAGTTGCCTCATTGGAACAGGCTGGGCTTGGAAACTATGTTGCGCTCATACCGACAGATCATAAAGGTGCTGACGAAATTGTTGCTGCGGCAGATCTGTCTATTATTTATGGCGGACAAGATGTCGTTAATAAATATCACTTGAATCCTAGAGTCTTAATACAAGGACCTGGGCGTTCGAAAATTGTAGTGGGTTCAGATGTGAATATGGATGAAGCAGTTTCACTTGTGGCACAATCGGTCACTTCTCTTGGTGGTGCCGCATGTGTTTCTGCTAGCGCGGTATTAATAGAAGGGGAGCCTACTGATTTTGGTAAACGTTTATCCGAAGCTTTTAATCAGATGAATGCCGAAGAGGTATTTCCGTTAGGATCATCTAATACCACGGCTTTATTACAGAAGTCGCTTTATCCAGAAAAGATAGATGGTGAAGATCTTCGGCTGTTTGGTGATCAAACATCATCGGGATATGTTCTTAAACCTCATGTTACCGTTGTCGATAATCCAAGAGATCCTTTAATTCAACGCGAATTTCCGTTTCCATGTGTAACTGTTGCGCCTTATAAGAATCCAGATAGTTTACAAATGCTATCAGATTCGTTAGTCGTTACTGTATTTTCGAAAAAAAGCGAAATTCTGGACCCTATTCTCAGTGATACAACCATCAGTAATATCTATGTAGGAAATATCCCAACCACTTGGATGGCGCCACTTGTACCTCATGATGGATATTTGTCAGAGTTTTTGATGCATAGTCGAGGGATTCACATTCAGAAAAATTGGTTTACTTCGAACGATAAAAGGAAATAAACGACATAAATGCATATTACAGATCAATGACTAAATTGATTTTTTGAATCTGAATATAATATACCCAATGGATTTCAAGATGGATCGCGACGGCAAGGGAGCGAATCCCCGGGAGCATAGATAACTATGTTATAAAGAACTATGTGACCGGGGTGAGAGAGTGCAGCCAACAAAGAGGCAACTTGAAAGATAACGGGTATATACACCTAACTCAAACCGCGCCATGAATGGCGCGGGTGTTTTGTTCTTTCAGTGATGAAACTGAAAATTTAAATCACTTTATGCGGACCAAAGCATTCATAGTGAATAAATTGTTTATCAACTCCTATATCCAATAACTGTTTCGCCACATATTGCATAAAGGGAACTGGGCCACAGAAATAAAAATGCATTCCTTTGGTTTTGAGTGTCTCATTCAGAACTGCCAGATCCATAAAACCTTTATGTTGATAATTAACACCTTGCTGAACATGTTTTTAAGTACGGTGATGGTCAACTATTACATAGCTAAAAGCAAAGCCCGTCTGAAAGTTGCAAAATTCCACTTTGGTGCCCATGTTGCATCTCATCATATTTTCTTATGATTAAATTGTTTGATTGATTAAAAAACAGTATGATTGCTTTTTTTGTAATCATTTCGTCTGGGGTGTATTGCGAGTTGATAACTTAATTATAGGTAACAATTGCTTATGGCTAATGATTTTGATGTGGAACGAACCGGATTGGTTTTTACTCTCGCGGTCGGTAATCTCCCTGTGAAAACTTTTGCTGTGGTCGAATTTACACTGAATGAAGCGCTGTCAACATTATTCAGTTTGCAAGCCACACTCACCTGTGCCAATCCAGACATTGATTTTGCGGATGTTCTGGATAAATACGCCACATTGACCGTTTATCGCAATGGGCAGCCTGAGCGTTATATCACTGGGATTGTGACGCATTTTGTGCAGGAAACCACTGGCCGTTATCGTAGCCGCTACTGTTTGACACTTCATCCTTCCTTGTGGCGTGCCGGATTACGAGTTAATTCCCGTATTTTTCAGAATCAATCGGTCACTGATATTATTGAAAGACTGTTGAAAGAAAATGGCGTTCGCCATTTCTCTTGTCTACTGCGTTATGAGCATCCAGAACGGGAGTTCTGCGTTCAATACGATGAGAGTGATTTGGCTTTTTTACAGCGTCTGTCAGCTGATGAAGGGATCTTTTATTACTATTACTTTGATCAAAGTAAGGACGAGCCGACAGTTATTTTTGTCGACTCTTATACCCAGAATGGCATTCTTTCACTGCCCTACAACCCTGAATTCGATGCCACAGGCAGTCAGTGTTGTATCAGCCAATTTCGTTGGGGAGAAAAGGTAGGTATTGCTGAAGTTTCGTTGAAAGACTACACATTTAAAAATCCCCGATGGCCTGCTGATTTTCAATTCCATGAAACCCAAAGGTACATTAGTAATCAACGTTCGGATTTACGTAGTTACTATCACTATGACTTTCCCGGACGTTATAAAGATGAAAATGGGCAGCGGATAAGCCAGTATCGGTTGGAGGCGTTGCGTAATGATGCTTTGCTCGGTAGTGGACAAAGTGACAGTTTTGCTCTTTTACCGGGCATGTGGTTTACGCTTACCGATCATCCGAAAGAAAAATTTAATGCCTCGTGGCAAATAATCCAAATTACTCACTATGGCCAGCAGCCTCAAGCGGATGAATCACGTTTTGGTAGCAAAGGGACGATTTTGACGAATAATTTTACCTTTGGTAGCTCTAACCGGGTATGGCGTCCCTTACCTTACCCCAAGCCACGTATTGATGGCCTGCAAATTGCCACGGTGGTTGGTCCAGAGGGAGAAGAGATATTTTGTGATGAATATGGGCGGGTGAGGGTGCAATTTGCCTGGGATCGGTATGGCAAGCTTAATGATCAAAGTTCTTGCTGGATAAGAGTTAGTCAGGCTTGGGCTGGACATGGTTGGGGAATGATTACCATCCCGCGTGTTGGTCAGGAAGTACTGGTCGATTTTCTACATGGCGATCCTGACCAGCCGATTATTACTGGACGAACCTACCATGCTTGTAATATCCCACCGAACCGTTTACCGATGGCAAAAACGCAGATGTCAATCCGATCAAAAACCCATAAAGGGGAAGGATTTAATGAACTGCGTTTTGACGATGATAAAGGCGGTGAGGAAATCTATATTCATGCTCAGAAGGACATGAAAACTGAGATTTTAAACGATGAAGTGGTCAATATTGAACATAACCGGACTCATCATGTTAAACACGACGCCCACTTACGTGTTGATAATGAATATCGTGTTCTGGCGAAACAAGATATTTCCATTTCAACCGGGCAAAAACTCCATATCAAAGCTGACGATGCGTTGTTGGTACAGAGTGGAAATGAAATTCATCTCAGTTCTGGGGCAAAGATAGTCATTGATGTCGGAAGTGAGCTTACCTTACAGGCAGCAGGGCATTTTATTAAAATTGATGCCAGTGGTATCAGCAGTAGTGCCGGGATTAGTTTTGCCAGTGGAACACCGGGTACAGGTTCGGGTTGGGGAGGGAAACTGCCGGATATGCTGGATAGACTGAAACAGGTCAGTGCTGAAATGCCAACTGCCGTTGTTAAAGAACCACTCAAAGAAATTTGTCTCAGTTGTCTGATGAAAGCAGAACGTGAAGAAGCAATAACCATTATCAGGGGGCAGTCATGACACCTAAATTAAGCGAAAAACTGGCTAATTATCAGAAAGAACATCCCGGCGTTCGGCTTTATGCGCTGGTGAATGGTTTGCAATATGAGCGCTGTTTTGGTGAGGAAATTAACTATATCGCGGGTATCAACAACCCACTGTTCCGGCACTATCCAGATTCAAAAATTGCGTTTGCAGGCCCGTGGCTGTTTGATATGGAATACGCTCATCAGTGGCAAGATAAATTATCAACACTTGAAGAAACGTCTCCGGCAGTATCATGGCTGTTAACTTCTCTGTCATTGGATAAATTGACCCGCCATCTTGTGCCATATTTAAATATTCAGCTGTCGGCAAAACAGACGGCACTGCTACGTTTTTATGATCCTCGTATTTTGCATCTCATTCGTGACATTTTTAGCCATGAGCAACTGTCTGCATTTATGCAGGGTATTAACGCATGGGTTTATCAACACAATTCTACTTATTATTCGGTGTCAGGAGATCCATTATGATTGAATTGACCCAAACACAACTTGATATCATTACCAAACTGGAAAAGCAGACCGTTATTGATCGTATACAGGCCGAACTTCTAGCTAAACACGCTGAATTAATACCTTCTCCGTCTTCGCTGAACAAACGGCTAATGGATGCTTATGACTATTTACTGACATTAAACTTTCAGGATAAATACTTGATTCAATCCTATTTATCTCTGGTCGCGTTTAATCCTGATTTTCAGTATGCCTCGCCAATCAAATCTGCTCTGGAATCCCCTGATCAGAAATCTGAGCAACAGTTTAAAGATATTCTTTGTATTGCAAAAAATAAGATAAACAGGAGACGTTAATATGCCAATACCATTACTGGCCCCTGTCGCAGTAGGTGCGGCTGAATATGTCGCTAGTGCCTGTGCCGGGGTCTTAATTGCTGTCGGCATCATGGAAGCAAGTAAAGAAAAACCGGTTGAAGACGATGAACATATTCACCGAAAGAAAATGGATTTTGTGATAAGTCCTGAAATCACGGATGAAGACAGAAATATTGTCTGGAGTGCCGAAGCGCATGCGGATTTTTGGGAGGATGATGATTTAGGGGATGAATCCGTTGATACCAGTGCGGTTCAGGCGAAGGCCCAGTCTAAGGCGGAAGAGTGTGAAAAAACGGAGAGTACAAAAGAGTGCAAGGCTTGCCTGGCTATTCCGGTGACGAGTGAAAAATATCGCAAGGTGAGCCGCTGGAGCGCCATCACAATTAACTATCAGCGATTTATTGCCCAAACGAAATATGATCCCAGCATACAGATGATCCAGGAATTTCAGTGCCTGAAAGTGACCTTTGATGGCTGGCGACCCGCGTATTGCTTATTTCTGGAAGCTAAGGCGCGGTATGACCAGTTTTTTAGGAGTGAAGATGAACCAAAAAGTTGGTGGAAAGGTGTTAAATCGGCCCAAAATCAGGCTATCAGGCACCAGAAGGTTTGTGATGTACTAGATAGTACTCCCCATGTGGAATGGCACTTTTTGCAACCTATCAGTTGTGGGTATTTTAAGGTACTGTTTAGTAAATACAAAAATATCAGTGTTCACTATACCCCTTGCAGCAGTTTAGTTTAATTCGAGGTAAACATGGCGATAGTTCGTATAAAAATTAATGTATATTATGAGCAGAGAGAAACTATTACTGCCTATACAGCTTTGATGGACTTGTTTTATATCACACGGCAAATAGATGTATTTTTTAACCAGGAAAAAGTGTGGTACTTAACTGGCTATTCCCGAAAGGAAGCCCTAAAACATATTGTGTTTGATGAGCAGGGACCAACTGAGGTATCCATAAAAAGTTTTGAAAAAGATTATAAGAGAAATTTTCCTGCTCTTATTAACGGTATATGGGATGGTGAAAAGGATGAGTTATCTAGTGGCATTAGTTATAGCAAAATGTTAACTGATCGCCCTAATTGGGTTTGGTTGGAAATGAATTTAAGGATTGATAGTCATCAGCTTGAAGTCTCTCGGTTAATTGACTTTGTCAAATATTTAGCGACCAGCCGTGACCTTCCTTATATTCAAGTCGAAAATAATGGTTATACCGTAAAAGGCAAACAGGTTTTCCCAGACCGTCTCAGTGTTGGCTGGATGCTTTACCAGCCCAGCATTATTGATAAATCCGATCTGCCTATGGCGGAAGATGTGCTTCCCGTGCAGCAGAATAATGAACAGGTAGGTACTCTGATTGTCACCAAAAAAGGCATTTTTGATGGAAGAAATCAGGACGATATTGATAAATCCAATGATGTTGAAATTCAATTAGTGAACCTGGGATTATTACCATTAATTACCGAAGTGTGATGGAGGTGATGTTATTTACCAATTGAAAAACGGTGGAGAACGTTAATGGCAAAAGCGGTTATTCTATTAGGAGATATGACAGATCATGGCGGTAAAGTGATTACCGCTATTGATGACTATACTCACAAGGGTATTCCTATCGCGGGTAAAGGTGATTTGGTGGAGTGCCCTCAATGCAAAGGGGTTTTTCCTATTATTCAGGGGGCTGACTCTTTAAAATATAAAGGAAAATCGATTACTCTTGAAGGAATGCAAACAGCCTGTGGGGCAAAATTAATTGCCAGTCAGCATAAGTTCACTCTTGCCAGTTAATGTGAATTTAATTCGGAGCATTTGAATTCCCGGTCAGGAGCTGAAATAGCAGTTTAAAGATATTCTTTGTATTGCAAAAAATAAGATAAACAGGAGACGTTAATATGCCAATACCGTTACTGGCCCCTGTCGCAGTAGGTGCGGCTGAACATACCCAATAGATTTCAATTTGCAGCGAGGCGGCAAGTGAACGCATCCCCAGGAGCATAGATAACTATGTGACTGGGGTAAGTGACCGCAGCCAACAAAGCAGCAATTTGAAAGATGAAGGGTATATGTCGCTAGTGCCTGTGCCGGGGTATTAATTGCTGTCGGCATCATGGAAGCAAGTAAAGAAAAACCGGTTGAAGACGATGAACATATTCACCGAAAGAAAATGGATTTTGTGATAAGTCCTGAAATCACGGATGAAGACAGAAATATTGTCTGGAGTGCCGAAGCGCATGCGGATTTTTGGGAGGATGATGATTTAAGGGATGAATCCGTTGATACCAGTG
>NZ_LJCS01000098.1:0-8545 GCF_001280945.1 Photorhabdus heterorhabditis
GTTGTCGTAGGAATGTGGTCATAATAGAAGTTCTGAATTTGGAATGGGAACCAAGATATTAACTGATAAGGGATAACTTTTGCGACACCCTCGCACTGGGCAAGGGTTTACGGCGTTTTTCGCTAAAATCGTACGGTAAATTTCCGTACGAGTAATATCTTAACCACTTTTGGACAGAACACTACCGCTGTTAAGCAATTATTCAAGCAAGAAATATCAGGGCGCATTTCACACACTCATGCACCCTTCTGTTATCCCAGAATTCATTCAATATTTAACAAACATCTCGTGAATTTTCGCTGGATCATGGGTTTTAGTCAGCGCTAATTGTAAAAGCACTCTGGCTTTTTGCGGATTCAAACGTTCAGATGCCACAAAACCATATTTGCTATCATCCACTTCCGCATTCTGAGTCACATAACCCACCGGTACACGACTTGCTCTCACAACCACAACGCCATCTTTAGCGGCCTGGGCCAAAGTATCGAAAATCGTTTTGTACATATTACCGTTGCCAACCCCGGCGCTGATGATCCCTTGATAACCATCACTCAACAGCGCTTTCGCTGGCAGATCAGAAGCATTCGCATAGTTATAAACAATGCCTACTTTTGGCAGCTTATCCAGTTTGCTGACATCAAAAATAGCCTTGTCCGCTCTCGGTTTAGCTTCAGCGTAATAATTAACTTTGCCGTTATGGATAAAACCTTCAGCACCAGCATTAATCGGCTGGAATGCCTGAACTTCAGTAGTGCTCATTTTTACCACGGTACGCCCGCTGATAACCGCATCATTCATTGCCATCAACACGCCACGTTTGGCCGATGCTTTGTCCCCTGCAACCACTACCGCGTTATACAGATTTAACGGGCCATCAGCGCCCATCGCTGTAGACGGACGCATTGCCCCAACCATGACTATCGGTTTCTGGCATTGAGTCGTTAGATCGAGGAAGTAAGCCGTTTCTTCCATCGTGTCTGTGCCGTGTGTGATAACAAAGCCATCGGTCTTGTCACAATCAGCATTGATTTTTTTCGCCAGAGTCAGCCATACCTGATCATTCATATCCTGCGAACCAATGCTCACCACCTGCTCACCTTTCAGGTTAGCGATATCTTTGATATCAGGCACAGCGTTGACTAATACATCAATACCCACTTTTCCCGCAACATAGTTGGATTCAGTTGCAGATTCGCCCCCACCTGCAATCGTTCCTCCGGTAGCCAAAAGTGTAATATTTGGCAAAGCAACAGCAGAACCGCTGATTAATGCCAATAAACTGGCTAAAGCTGTGTGTTTCATCTTTTTCATACTGATTTCCTTAATGAAAAATATCCCATCTGATTATGAATAATGATATCAATAAATCTGTGATGCATACCAGACTTTAGCTACCGAAAAAAAACTCGTATGATGAGCCCCCGTAATGAGCTCTCATAAGTGAATACCATGATGCAAACCTTTATTCCCGGCAAAGATGCCGCACTGGAAGATTCAATCAATAGCTTTCAGCAAAAACTGCAACATCTTGGTTTTAATATCGAAGAAGCCTCTTGGCTGAACCCGGTTCCTCATGTCTGGTCAGTTCATATCCGTGACCGCGATTGCCCTTTATGTTTTACCAACGGTAAAGGGGCAAGTAAAAAAGCCGCTTTAGCTTCTGCTTTAGGGGAATATTTTGAACGTTTGTCAACCAACTATTTTTTTGCTGATTTCTATTTAGGACACGCTATCGCTAACGGTGATTTTGTCCACTATCCCAATGAAAAATGGTTTGCTTTACCCGAAGATGATTCCTTGCCAGAAGGTATTTTGGATGCCCGGTTACGTCAATTTTACGATCCAGAGAATGATTTATGTGCAAGTCAATTAGTCGATTTGCAATCAGGTAATGAAGAGCGTGGTATCTGTTCATTGCCATTTACCCGTCAATCTGATCAGCATACGGTCTATATTCCCATGAATATTATTGGCAATCTTTATGTTTCCAATGGTATGTCAGCAGGTAACACGGTTAATGAAGCCAGAGTTCAGGGGTTATCCGAAGTTTTTGAGCGCTATGTCAAAAACCGGATTATTGCAGAAGGCATCAGCCTGCCAGAAATTCCACAGGAAGTGATGAATCGTTATCCGGGCGTGGTTGCAGCGGTCAACACATTACAGGATGAAGGTTTCCCACTCTATTGTTATGACGCCTCTCTGGGTGGACAGTTCCCGGTGATTTGCGTGGTTCTGTTTAATCCTAATAATGGGACTTGTTTCGCTTCATTTGGTGCTCACCCTGATTTTGGCGTAGCACTGGAACGTACTGTTACCGAGCTGTTGCAAGGTCGCAGCCTGAAAGATCTGGACGTGTTCAATGCGCCGACTTTCGATAATGAAGAAGTTGCAGAACATACCAATCTAGAAACGCATTTTATTGATTCGAGTGGTTTGATCAGTTGGGATTTATTCAAACAAGACGCTGATTATGAGTTTGCTGACTGGAGTTTCAGCGGCACGACAGAAGAAGAATTTGTTACTTTAATGGCTATTTTCAAGCAACTGGATGCTGAAGTTTATATTGCTGACTACGAACACCTCAGTGTTTATGCCTGCCGTATTTTGGTTCCAGGTATGTCCGATATTTATCCTGTGGAAGATTTACATATCGCCAATAACACCATGGGAATTCATCTGCGGGAAACTTTATTAGCGCTACCGGATAGCCAATGGCAGCCTGAAGAATATCTGGCACTGCTTGAGCAATTAGATGAAGAAGGTCTGGATGATTTTACCCGAGTTCGTGAATTGCTTGGCATTGAGGTTGGTAAAGATAATGGCTGGAGCAATTTACGTATCGGTGAACTGAAATCCATGTTGGCATTGGCGGGCGGTGATCTGGAACAAGCGCTGATTTGGGTAGAATGGACTCAGGATTTTAACGCCTCAGTCTTCACTACCGAACGAGCTAACTATTATCGCTGTCTGCAAACACTGCTTTTACTTGCTCAGGAAGCAGATAAAAAGCCGGCACAATATTACCAAGCATTCGTAAAAATGTACGGACAGGATGCGGTTGAAGCAGCTTCAGCGGCTATTTCTGGTGAAAATTGTTTTTACGGCTTGTGGTCAGTCGATGCAGATTTAAAATCACTATCCGCTCATCAGGCTTTATTAGCCACTTATGAGAAACTGCAAAAAGCAAAACGTGATTTCTGGAACGCAAAATAAAATTGTAGAAAAGACAATTTTTCATTGAAGGTAAAATACAGGTTAAATTCAATTTATTTAAAACAACAAATAAATAACAATTTAACCTGTTATTTTACTTACCAAACTTTCCTCTAGTGGTTGAATAAAAAAATTCAATAATTTTTAAAATTTTTTTATTTTATAAAAATCAATAAATTAACTGAAATTTAAACCAATTCGTCCCCCAAAACAACGTTCACTCTCTGAGGATTATGATCTATATCAAGTTTACATCCTCATGCCTTTGTTATTATCGTTACGTACCATAACTAATCAATCATAAAGAGAATGTTAGTATGAAAGCTGACACCCCTTTTAATTTATTATCGCCTGCGGTAATAGCAAAATTCGCTGATGATGTTGGTGTTTATAAAACCACCAAACATCCTGCAATCACCTATATATCAGCAATAACTGCCGGTTTTTTTATTTCTATTGCCTTTGTTTTTTACATTACCGCTACCACAGGAACTGAATCTGTCCCTTATGGGTTAGCTAAATTAGTCGGCGGAATCTGTTTCTCACTGGGGTTAATGTTAGTTGTGGTTTGTGGCGCAGATTTATTTACTTCCACCGTACTGACGATTATTTCCAAAGCAACCGGGCGTATAACCTGGCATCAAATGTTTAAAAACTGGATTAACGTTTATTTTGGTAATTTAATTGGCGCGTTATTTTTTGTCGCTATTATCTGGTTTGCTGGTCAATATCGTGTTGCTAACGGATTATGGGGCCTGAATGTATTACAAGCTGCTGATCATAAAGTGCATCATACTTTTATTGAAGCTGTATTCTTAGGCATTCTTGCCAACTTAATGGTTTGTCTCGCCGTTTGGATGAGTTATGCCGGACGTAGCTTACTGGACAAAATATTTGCCATGATTTTACCCGTAGGCATGTTTGTTGCCAGCGGTTTCGAGCACAGTATTGCTAACATGTTTTTAATTCCGCTAGGTATTGTTATTAAGAATTTCGCACCAACCGAATTCTGGAGCAATGTCGGAGCAACGCCTGAACAATTTTCTCAACTCACTATTTCACACTTTATCACTAACAATTTAATTCCAGTCACTATTGGTAACATTATCGGTGGCGCAGTTTTAGTGGGTTTGACTTACTGGTTAATTTATCTGCGTAGCGAGCAAAAATATTAATTAGCTCCCTCGCCTGATTTTTCAAAAGTTCGATTATCAAATAAGGTAGACGTATCATGACTGAGTTAAATGAAAAATTCTCTGTAGCATGGCAAGGTTTTAATCAGGGTGACTGGCAAAACGAAGTCAATATTCGTGATTTCATCCAGAAAAACTATACACCATATGAGGGTGATGAATCTTTCCTCGCAAGCTCTACCAAAGCAACCGATGCTTTGTGGGAAAAAGTCATGGAAGGTATCAAAATCGAAAACCGTACTCATGCACCGGTTGATTTTGACACTGATGTCGCTGCTACCATTACTTCCCATGATGCGGGTTACATTGAAAAAGATCTGGAAACCATCGTTGGCCTGCAAACGGAAGCGCCTCTAAAACGTGCCCTGATCCCCTTTGGCGGTATAAAAATGGTAGAAGGATCATGTAAAGTTTATGGCCGTGAACTCGATCCTAACTTAAAACAAATTTTCACTGAATACCGCAAAACACATAATCAGGGTGTTTTTGATGTTTACACACCCGATATTCTGAAATGCCGCAAATCTGGCGTTTTAACAGGTCTGCCTGATGCCTATGGCCGCGGTCGCATTATTGGTGATTACCGCCGTGTTACAGTCTACGGCATCGATTTCTTGCGTGACGATAAATTAGCCCAATTTAATTCATTGCAAGAAAAACTGGAACGCGGTGAAGATCTGGAGATGACCATCCAGTTGCGTGAAGAGATTGCTGAACAGCATCGTGCTCTGGGCCAGATTAAAGAAATGGCGGCCAAATACGGCTATGATATTTCTGGCCCCGCTACTGATGCTAAGGAAGCAATACAGTGGACTTATTTCGCTTATCTGGCAGCAGTTAAATCTCAAAATGGCGCAGCAATGTCTTTCGGTCGCGTTTCCAGCTTTCTGGATATCTACATCGAACGTGACCTGCAAGCAGGTAAATTAACAGAAATCGAAGCACAGGAATTGATCGACCATCTGATCATGAAACTGCGAATGGTGCGTTTCTTGCGCACACCTGAGTATGACGAACTGTTCTCTGGTGACCCAATCTGGGCAACAGAATCCCTGGCGGGTATGGGACTGGATGGCCGCACGCTGGTCACTAAAAACAGCTTCCGCTTCCTGAACACCCTATACACCATGGGTCCGTCACCAGAACCCAACATGACCATCCTGTGGTCTGAAAAACTGCCAGTAAATTTCAAAAAATTCGCGGCAAAAGTTTCCATCGACACCTCATCTTTACAGTATGAGAACGATGATCTGATGCGCCCTGATTTCAGCAACGATGATTACGCTATCGCTTGTTGTGTCAGCCCGATGATTGTAGGTAAACAGATGCAATTCTTCGGCGCTCGCGCAAACCTGGCTAAGACCATGTTGTACGCAATCAACGGCGGCGTGGACGAAAAACTGAAAATACAGGTTGGCCCGAAAGAAGAACCAATGAAAGATGAAATACTGGACTACGACAAAGTTATGGCCCGCATGGACCATTTCATGGACTGGTTGGCAAAACAGTATGTTACCGCATTGAATATCATCCACTATATGCATGACAAATACAGCTACGAAGCCGCACTGATGGCTCTGCATGACCGTGACGTTCATCGTACTATGGCATGTGGCATTGCTGGTCTGTCTGTCGCTGCTGACTCGCTGTCTGCGATCAAATATGCCAAAGTCACACCAATCCGTGACGAAAACGGTTTAGCTATTGATTTCAACATTGAAGGCGAATACCCACAATTTGGTAACAACGACTCACGCGTCGATGATATCGCTTGTGATTTGGTTGAGCGCTTCATGAAGAAAATCCAGAAACTGAATACTTACCGTAACGCAGTTCCTACTCAATCCGTTCTGACTATCACCTCTAACGTAGTCTATGGTAAGAAAACCGGTAACACGCCTGATGGACGTCGCGCTGGCGCACCATTTGGACCCGGCGCAAACCCAATGCACGGTCGTGATCAGAAAGGCGCCGTCGCTTCTCTGACCTCTGTGTCTAAACTGCCATTCGCCTATGCAAAAGACGGTATTTCTTATACTTTCTCTATCGTACCGAATGCATTAGGCAAAGATGATGAAACACGTAAAACTAACCTGGCTGGTTTACTGGATGGCTATTTCCACCACGAAACCGACATTGAAGGTGGTCAGCATCTCAACGTTAACGTGATGAACCGTGACATGTTACTCGAGGCCATGGAAGACCCTGAGAAATATCCTCAGCTCACCATCCGGGTATCTGGCTATGCTGTGCGTTTCAATTCATTAACTAAAGAACAACAACAAGATGTGATCACCCGCACTTTCACTCAGTCTATGTAATAATCTGTTATCAAAATAAAGGCCCTAATTTGGGCCTTTCAATCAGTTTTGGAGCCATCCTGTTATGTCCGTACTTGGTCGTATCCACTCTTTTGAATCCTGTGGCACCGTTGATGGTCCCGGTATCCGGTTTATCGTCTTCTTTCAAGGCTGCCTGATGCGCTGTCTTTATTGCCATAACCGTGATACATGGGATACCCACGGCGGCAAAGACATTACTGTCGAAGAACTTATAAAAGAAGCGACAACCTATCGTCATTTTATGAATGCATCGGGGGGTGGCGTTACCGCATCAGGGGGTGAAGCCATTCTGCAAGCTGAATTTGTGCGTGATTGGTTCAGAGCCTGTCGTGCCGAAGGTATTCATACCTGTCTTGATACCAATGGATTTGTTCGTCGCTATGATCCGGTTATTGACGAACTGATGGATGTGACTGATCTTGTTATGCTTGATTTGAAACAGATTAATGATGAAATCCACCAGAAATTAGTAGGTGTTTCAAATCACCGCACATTGGAATTTGCCCGCTATCTGGCCAAACGCAACCAAAAAACTTGGATTCGTTACGTTGTCGTCCCAGGCTGGTCCGATGATAATGAATCCGCTCATAGACTGGGTGAATTTACCAGAGATATGAAAAATATTGAAAAAATCGAACTTCTGCCTTATCACGAACTGGGTAAACATAAATGGATTACCATGGGTGAGGAATATAAGCTGGAGGGTATTAAACCGCCTACAAAAGAGAGCATGGAGAGAGTGAAAAGCATTTTAGAAAGCTACGGGCATAAAGTTGTGTATTAATTAATACAACTTAACTTTTATTTTTAAAAATAAATAATTTAAATACATTTTTGATTTTTATAGAACCGATAACAATAGCGGTCATTTCAATAATATAACGAATAATATATTAAGACATAGGTCGTTTATATTTATGAATAAATACAAACGACCTGTAAATTAATTCTATCCATTATTGATGTACCATGTTTTTCTGCAACTGATTTTATCAAATTAATTTCACGTGAAGTAAGCCCACTTTTTAACATTAATTATTTTATTCGCTGTTCAATCATTACCCCAATAAGTAAATCATCTGATTAATATATACTAAATGCTGGTATAATATTAAGAAAAAACACTTCGCATATAAGAAAAAACATAATTTGTCTGTAAAATCACATTTTAAAATATAAAAATTATCATTGAGACATATGAAATTAAAGGGGTAATTTATAGTTAATTTAAAAAAACACTTACCTCTTATTTCTCCAAAAAATAAAACACATTCAGTAAATATCTAAAGAATTGGCATTGTAATTGGAGGCTAAAGAAATATCTTTACAGGAAGGAAGAAATATTGACTTGTAGTTTCAATTATATATTTTTAGTGCATTATCCATTATATTTCTCAAGAAGCTTTTAATATCTGATAATATCTATACCCAATAGATTTCAAGATGGATCGCGACGGCAAGGGAGCGAATCCCCGGGAGCATAGATAACTCTGTGACCAGGGTGAGTGAGTGCAGCCAACAAAGAGGCAACTTGAAAGATAACAGGTATATATTAACTTCTCATCTTTATTACTTGTGATGGTGTTTATTTGCTATCATCTATATGTTTTTAATTTTGATTATATCCCATTTTTGGGCGCATCTACTTCTAATAATGATTTCTTATTTTATATACCCAATAGATTTCAAGTTGCAGTGCGGCGGCAAGTGAACGCATCCCCAGGAGCATAGATAACTATGTGACTGGGGTAAGTAAACGCAGCCAACAAAGCAGCAGCTTGAAAGATGAAGGGTATA
>NZ_LJCS01000099.1:0-8486 GCF_001280945.1 Photorhabdus heterorhabditis
TTAGTTCGGGTGAATTTTTTACGCAGCAACGCTTTTCCTGATTGATCCTGACAATGGATATGAAAGGAATGCTTGCCAAGATCGATGCCAATCAATGCGATAGTGTTCATGATGGTGGCCTCTTAAATAAAAAATAAATCACACGCTGTCAATATATTGCTAACAGGGTGAGGGCGGCCATCTCATTAGTGTGGGGCATTTATGTAGCAAAGCAGCTAAAGAAGTCACTTTAACGTATAAGTATTCATGGGCCGATAATGGGTAATAGTCCGGTTGAGTTGCCCACTTTACCGCTAAATAACTCAAGTGCCCCAGACTTTTTTATGCTCTCGCATTGTGTTGATAATCTGAGGCGGTATCGTATAGTTCTTCATAAAAAAGCCGTGATAATTTAAAGAAACATGCTGCTTTCTGGGCACACAAACCTTTCTGGTACATAGAGATCAAAATCATTAAGGCGACAGTATTCTTCCAATTGTTGAGCAGACCGAATACCAACCTTTCTGTATATTTGTGCCGTATAGTGTTCAACAGTACGATAGGAAATATTTAATATTCTGCCAATTTGTTTACTGGTATATTTATGTAAAGAGAGAAAAATGACATCCCATTCTCGTGGAGTAAATAAACGAGTCGGTGGTTGAAATATAATAGATGCAGGGAGTTTTCCATAGAATAGACGGGTTAATGAGAAATCCTGGGCTTCCCGTCCATGGAAAATGACGCCGACACATTCGTTTTCATCATTATATAGCGGGTATTTTTCACAAAAATGAGATGATAAAAATTTATCTTTGCCATACATATGTGTTTCAAGCGAACATACTGTTGCTTCGCTCTTCATTACACGTTGATCATGAAGAACAAATTCCTTTGCAAACTCAGCGCCATCCCAAGGAAGTTCATAATCATACCTCCCTTCGTAATCAAATGAATCTGGAAGATTTTCAAGATGTTTAAGTGCTAGATTGCCATAAATAAAGCATGAATTTTTATCTTTGATCCCCCAGGGTTCATTACTTTGCTGCATTGTATTAATGATCTGAAGTGAAATATCAATATTATTAATTTTTTTCATAATCGAATCCTATTTTTCAGTTAATAATGAGCCTATAATTCTTTGTTACCAACAGTGACAAATCTTTCAGGGACATAGAGATCAAGTTTATGTTCTTTACAGAAATCCTTTAATTTTATATGGAATGACAAATTGAATTTTTGGTAAATTGACTGAATATGATTAACAACATCCTCTGTATTCATCATTAATGCTTCGCTGATACTTTCTTCATCCATTGAACGCAGAGTTAAAAAGAGCACTTCCCACTCAGTTTGCGTCAGTATGTCGTTAGGCGGAATGAATTCCAGCGTCGCCGGAGAGGTTCTTTCATAGTAGTAAGCTGTAGAAAAGTTTTGAGGTTTGTACATATGAAAAGTGATCCCAATACAATTACTATTTTCATCATAAAGTGGATATTTATCACAGAGATAAACTTGTTTAACTTTATGTTCTCCAAATGGGTAAGTTTCCATTGAAGTGACTCGTTGCATAGTCTGAATAACTTTTTGATC
The DNA here is from genome assembly GCF_001280945.1 of Photorhabdus heterorhabditis. Taxonomy (NCBI): domain Bacteria; kingdom Pseudomonadati; phylum Pseudomonadota; class Gammaproteobacteria; order Enterobacterales; family Morganellaceae; genus Photorhabdus; species Photorhabdus heterorhabditis. Next base: position 1,573 of record NZ_LJCS01000099.1, read on the forward strand.
CTGGCGGCAAGATTCTTCTTCATATTCTGCCATAAGTGAAGGTAATTCACCTGTAGTCAGCCCTGCAATATCGAAATCTTCAGGTAAGTTAAGCAGTTGATAAAAAGCGGGATTGGCATAGATAAACCTTGATTGCAGATCTTTAGCTCCCCAAGGTTCATGACTTTTTTCCCACATATGAATTAATTGCGGAGTGATATTATTTGGTTTGTTCTTCATATTTAACATTGTAACTCCTTAATTATTATTAAGTTTATTATCTGAATGAATTGTTTTCTGGTGATACATAAAATAACTTAACTATATAATATTGATATTGCAAATAGATCATCGTCATTATCTGACGTGTAAAGTGAGATATCGATATAATGCGTCTCAGTTTCTACGACAGGCGGCACATCTCCGCGTCCACGTAATATTGACATTGAGGCATTCACTGATTGAGTCTATGTACTTGGTGTTGTTGATTTTCTCCCAAAAAACTTCGAAATATAACCACTTTGCACGCCGATCCGTTAGTTGGTGTCATTTTTCGTAACTGAAGAGCTTCTTTAAGACGTTCGTTAAAGTATTTCATACCCTTTCAACATTTCTAAAAGGAACTAAACTTTTTAAACATTCTCGTATCCGTGAAAGAACATTTCTGAACAATTAAAGTTTATTTATGACCTTTTTGTCGTTAGACATAACATTTTCTTATTCGGAGAATGTTTGGCTGTACTTGGCGGGATTTAACGTCTTAGCACCGCTATTTTTTTGTATTCCGCATCAGTGCGGACTCAGGGAAAAATGTAACAGCATAAAAATTTCAATCTGAAGAGAATATGAATATAGCACCTTGAACAACTAAACTGAGAAGAGGAGAAGAAGGAATGGTGGTAAAAAACGACTGGCACCCAGCGGATATTATTGCAGCACTTAAAAAACGGGGAACATCGTTGGCGGCGGTTTCAAGAGAAGCAGGGCTTGCATCATCTACTTTATCAAATGTTTTACACCGCCCATGGCCCAAGGGAGAGCGGATTATTGCTACCATTTTAAATTGTGAGCCTTGTGAAATATGGCCGAGCAGATATTTTAAACATGAACTTCTGATATAAAAATCAATGGGAAGAAACTTATTACTGGAAAATTTTCTTGTGGAAATCCCCAGGTACGATAATAGAATTAAAACAGGGCTATTAACGCCCTGTTTTGTCATCGTGCTCTAGTTAAAATATATATATCAGTCCCAATTAAGCATGTTTGTCATAGTGAACTCTTTTCTGTATTAATGGGTTGGTCTTTTATATTTTATTGATATTCCTCCCTATATTTCTGTAATTTCGCAAACATCCTTTTATCTTATAGTGTCAACTGCGCTAAACCGGTAATTGCCTTTTTAAGATATTCACGAGGGCAACCTAAATTTATCCGAATAAATCCTTTTCCCCTATCGCCAAAATTCCGTCCGATTGAAGCGGCTATTTTAGCTTTTTGTAGCAAGGCCAACTGGAGAGCATCATCATCCAGACCTAAACCGCGACAATCCAACCAGGCCAGATATGTACCTTCCGCTTTGATCATTCGGCACAAAGGAACGGCAGACGTTAAAGCCTGCTCGAACCAGCAACGGTTTTCCGCCATGTAATGCTGTAATTCATCAAGCCATACATCCCCATGTTGATATGCGGCTGTGGCCGCAGTCATTGATAGCGCGTTGAATACATCTAGTCCATGCGCATTCAACCGCTCAATAAAGGCACGTCGAAGTTCGGGATTGGGAATGAGAAAATTTGATATGCGGAGTGATGAAAGTCCAAATGTTTTACTTGTTGAGGTCGCGGCAATGATATTGTTATGCCATTCATTCCCCAAATGCAGTATTGAGGTGAATTTTCCCCAAGGCAAAATTAAATCAGCCCAAATTTCATCGGAAATTACAGTCGTACCGTATCTTTTGCAGAGTATCAATATTTGGAGTAATTCGTCATGATTCCAGCATCTACCCGTAGGGTTATGCGGGTTACATAACAAGAGCAGAGGCGGTCTGTGTTGCTCCAACATCTGTTCCAGATGATCATAATCAATTTCATAACTTTGCAAACTTTCAAGAAGCGGGTTTTCAATCATCACCCTGTCGTTCATGGTAATAATTTTGGCGAATGAAGCATAATAGGGCCCTTGTACAACAACACCTTCTCCCGGTTTACTCAGCATCTGTATCAGTAAAGCCAGCCCAGGTATGACACCTTCTATTGAAGTGAACCAGTCGCGGTATAAGGTCAATTTATGGCGTCTCGAAAACCAGTCTATTGCCGCTTGGTAATAGTGATCGTTGCGTTCGCTATAACCGAAAATGCCGTGGTCAACTCGGGTGTGTAGTGCTTGCTGAATTTCTTCCTGGCATTGGAAATCGAAATCAGACACCCACATTGGAAGCAGGTCAGTCTTATCTAAGTGCAAGTCACGCCCTAAAAAGTCCCACTTAACAGAGCCCGTATTATGGCGATCGATTATCTGATTGAAATCAGGCGGTTTCATGTTGAATTTCCTTATTCTTCTGGGACTTTTTTGGTGTAACTCTTGCGATACCAAAACCGGTAAAGCCATAAATAAGAGCCAAGAAGACGGCAGCATAGCACTGGATAGCCCAGGGCAGTAGCTCAAGCGTACTGACACCCAATGTAGTTGCCATATAAATGCCGGCAGCCGTCCAAGGGATCAACGGTTCTATGACGGTACAGCCATCTTCTATTGTCCGTGACAGATTTTTATTATCCAGTCCCATACGACAATAAGCCCCTTTGAACAGCTCCGCCGGGATGAGGAGACCCAACTTTCCGTTGCAGGTGGCACCCGTTACCAGAATAGTTGTTGCCAAGGTTGCAGTGATAAGTTGCCCTGTTGTATGAACAACTTGTAAAAGCTGGTTAATGATGACGGTCAGGGCGCCAGTAAGTGCTAAAGCACCGGCGAACGCGAATGCACAAAATGCAAGCAGGATGGTACTCATCATCGAAAACATGCCACCACGATTGAGCAGACGGGGAACATCGCTAACGACTCCAGTGATGTTGTGTCCCTGATCAGAGAACATAGAGAGATTGAAACCGTCTATCAACGCATTAAGGCCCTGTTTAAGGGTGAGTCCTTGGAGACCTATGCCGATCGCAATAGCCAATGCACATGCGGCCAGCATAACGGGTATCACCGGACGTTTTGTTATTGCGCCCCACAAAACCAGTACCGGCGGAAAAATCAGTAATAAATTAAAGTGATAGAGGTTTTCAAGGGATTGAACGATGTCTGTGACTTTTTCAGGTGTTGCGATGCTACCTACCGAGCTGGTATGACCAGCGATAAGATAAACAATCGCCGCTAAAATAAAGCTTGGGATAGTGGTATACATCAGGTGTTGGATATGGCTGTAAAGATCGGTGTCGGCGACGATGGCGGCGAAGTTAGTTGAATCAGATAAAGGTGAAATTTTATCGCCGAAATATGCACCTGAAACAACTGCACCTGCGGCGGCAGCCAAAGGCACATCAAGACCTGCCGCTACCCCCATTAGGGCAACACCCACCGTTCCGGCTGCACCCCACGATGTTCCAGTGCAGACTGAGATAACGCTCGTGATAAAGAAGGCGGCAATGAGTATATATTGCGGGCTAATCAGTTTTAATCCCCAGTAAACCATATAAGGTATGGTTCCGCTGATCATCCAGGTTCCGATGAGTCCCCCTACGCAAATCAGTATCATGATTACCGGCATCGCTTTAGCCAGCTTTGCCACAATAGCCTCGATAATGTCATTCCAGCGATAACCTTGCCAATATGCTAAGGTAGCTGCTATTCCTGCTGATATGAGCAATAGGGATTCGATGCGTAAATTCAGTTGACCGTATCCAATAACCAACAATAAGAGCATTGCTGCAATTGGCAGTATAGCAAGTCCCAAATTAAGCTTTTTCTTGTCATCCATATTTTAAAACTCCAGTTCCAGATGAATTGTTGAAACAGAATAGAATAATGAATTTATTTTGAATGCGATGTGACAGATGTTACTTGTTCATATAATTGATTTCATGAGATATGAAATATGATCTGTATATCATTTTACTCTTATGTTTATGTGTGATGCTTTTTATTTCTCTATCAGAAAAACGGAATCTCTGATGACAAGTTCGGCTGAGAACATATTCATTTGTGGAACCACTTCTTTTTTGGCATTGAGTTGTAACGCCAGATTAGCAGCCCTCTGAGCCATTCGTTCTATTGGGTTGTGTACAGTAGTTAAAGATGGATAGAGATATCGGGCCGGAGCAATATCATCAAACCCAACAATCGACAGTTGTTCCGGTAATTTGATTTTCCGTTGATGTAGGGATCGCATCATACCGGCAGCCATAACGTCATTAAATGTTACCGCCGCAGTAAAGCCGATACCGCTGTCTAAAAGCTTTTCTGTCGCCAGTTCCCCACCTTTTTCGTTGAATGGAACGCTAATAATCCACTCGCCAGGTACTGTGATACCCGCATTAGTCATTGCAGCATGATATCCCTCCAGGCGGAGCCTTCTATTATCAATCGGTAGATCTGCTGTTACACAAGCAATTTTTCGATGACCGTTTTGCAGAAGATAGTGAGTAGCAGCCTGAGAAGCACTGACATTATCTAACCAAATGCACCTGTTGGCGATGGCAGGGAAATATCGATTGATAATCACCAATCCTGGTGTATGCGCTGCATAACGTAATACATCTATGTCACTCATTCGGCTGATATGCGCTACTATCGCTTCGCACCCTTGATTGATTAAAAAATCTAAGGCAGACTTCTCAAGTTCAGCTTGATATCCTCCACTACAAACCATCAATTTTACCCCTTTTTTCCTGGCAATTTTTTCAACCCCACGTGCCAAAAGGGAAAAAAAAGGATCAGCTAGATTACCAGTGAGTAAACCCAACATATTCCCGCATCGTTTTGCCAGGGCAAGTGCAGCAAAATTACGGTGATAATTGAGTTCGCGCATGGCTTTTTCTACACGTTCACGGGTGCCTGGTTCGACGTAAGCCGTGTTGTTGATAACGCGGCTTACAGTGGCTACGGATACCCCAGCTTGATATGCTACATCTTTCATAGTGGTCATGCTCTTTCCTCAGCAATCATGTAAAATAAATCATATCCCAATGAATAGAATAAGAGCGGTTGGGAGTATGAATTGGATTCTCAATATACCGACGATAAAGATCTTAACAACCCAATCTACGATCTAGCTTTGAAAATGAGTTATGAAGCTAGTTTGCGTCATGGATTTTTTGAGTGTCATATTCTGTCATTTACCTTGATTAAGTGACAGAATATAAATAAGCTATTCATAATAGTGATACACCCATTTTTATCATTCTAGGTTGTCGCTGTAACGAAAGCGCCTTCATGAACTCTTCCACATATTTAAGTAACTGTTGCACATACTGACAGCAATGATTTCGTGTTACCGTTTCATGTAACGATTGCCACAAGCGTTCAATCTTGTCCGGGTTTTATGGATAAATTTTTTCATCTGATGTCATTCATTTCGGGGTATTATTTGACGATTAATCAAATCGCAAAAATCGGACTGAGTTCCTTTCAAATGATCTACTATTTTGAAATCTTATTTATATAGAGCACAGGGATCATGCTTAATCCAAAAGAAAATGGTTCATAGATTTAAAGTATTTGGGTGGAATATAGAGGTCATAATTATTTTCTGCGCAAAATAGTTTCAATTCAATAATTGATCCGATTGATAATTTCTCATAGATACTTTGGAAATACTTTTCCACGGTACGGCATGAAACTTTCATTTCATTAGCAATGCATTGACTACTGATGCCGCGGCAGAATAAAAAGATTATTGTCCATTCTTTTTCTGTCAATATATGATTAGGAGGTCTAAGCTTAACAGATATAGTTGTATCATTTTTAATATAATGATGTATTGAAAAATGATTTATTTCTTTAATGTGACCAATTATCCCCATGCATTGGTTATTTTCATCTATGAATGGGTATTTCTCACAAAAATAGGACTTAAGTTGTTGGCTATCGCTTTGAAGATAAGTCCCAATAGATGATATTCGTTGCATAGCCTGTAATACTTTACGATCATGTTCTTCAAAAAGGTGAGCCAGATGATTAAACGGTATAGGTAACTCTTTAGCCGTACACCCCTTGACATTAAAGTGTTCAGGTAACTTACTTAATTTAATAAAAACTTTATTTGCATATATAAAACGAAGTTTCTTATCTTTTACAAACCATGATTCATGACTTCTATCCCACATATTTATTAACTGAGGGGTAATTTGACTCATATAGGACCTTCAATAATTATTGAATATAAAGGGAAAAATATTTCAACAATCAGCAAGAACAACTATTTGTTCTATAGGGAACGATTCCCTTATATACTCGTTATCTTTCAAGTTGCCTCTTTGTTGGCTGCACTCGCTCACCCCGGTCACATCGTTAGCTATGCTCCCGGGGATTCACTCCCTTGCCGTCGCGAAACATCTTGAAATCTATTGGGTATAACTAGAAGTTATAGTATTGCTATGATCTCAACAGTATGAGTGTCCCCTGATTAAGATTGTTCTTAATCATACAGTTCAAACTCCAGTTTCGAATTGTTGTTACAATAGAGTAACGAATTCATTTAAGGTAGAATGTGAGAAGCGTTTGCTGTTCATGTAACCGGTTTCATGACGTGTGAAAATGTGATTTATATATCAATTTTCGATCTTGCTTATAGGAGAGCATAAAAATCTATGGTCGCCCTCGTTTTTGCAACACTCATTTTGATGAATTTTGGGCTTGCTTAAATCTATCCGGCGTCACTATAGGCAAGGAACCTTCGCCTCGATGAGTTCCGCGCCTGATGAACCTTA
>NZ_LJCS01000100.1:0-8279 GCF_001280945.1 Photorhabdus heterorhabditis
CATAACTGAGCGTCTGCGTTTCATACTCTAACGCCGTCGCGTCCGGGGTTTTCTCTACCTGCTGTTCAAACAATTGGTGAACACACCACGGGTCAGGGTACGCCGTTTCCGTCGCATTCCAGGTTTCTAGCAGCAGTTTCCGTTCCACTTCCGGCAAGATATTCAGTGCCTGCACCGGTGTATCAAGGGCTTGTTCAAGCGCCTCTACCAAACTTTCCAGCGCTTGTTGCATGTAACCGCACAGGTTTTCCGGATCAAACGGTTGTACCACCTGAGCGGTCAGTCCCAGCGATTCACCAAAATCCTCCACCGACAGCACAAACGGATAGTTGGTTCGCTCCTGACCACTCAGGAATTCAATACCGCTTATCAACTCATCTGACGTTGCCAGCAAGGCATTATGCCGATAGTTCAACAGGCTGCTAAAGAGTGGGATATCCCCCCGCACCCCACTGCAACGCTGGGCCAGCGCCAGTGAAGCATGCTCATGCGTCAATAATCCGGCCAGCCGGGTATGGGCGGCCTGTACGCTGTCTCGTACCGGAGTCTCATTGATATCCAGCCGCAACGGTAGAGTATTGATAAACAACCCCATGCCATTGTCGGCACCTTCGCCTGCCGCCATCCGCCCAAACAACACCGTGCCGAACACCACTTTTTCCTGCCCGCTGGTACGCGACAATACCTGCGCCCAAGCCAGATGGCACAGTGCCGCCAGACTGACGCCCAAACGCCGAGCCTGACTACGCAAACGGTCATTCAATCCGACGGGCAGCATCCGGTAAGATTCCGTCACCTGTGAACCATCACTATGCACCTCCGTCAAACCAAACGGCAGGGTTGGTTCATCCACCTCCGCTAACATGTCAGTAAAGAAACGGGTGTGTTCTTCCTGACTGACCCCCAACCGGGCCTGAGCGACCAGATTGCGGAAAGGTGTCGGCACCGGCAAGTTGCCCTCCCGTCCAGCAAGATATGCCTGAACCTCGTTGTTCATCACATCCATCGTGGTGTGGTCGCCAATCAGGTGATGTTGCAACTCCAGTAAGAACCAGCGGCCATCGGTCTCCTGCGCCACCACAAAACTCAGCAACGGTGCCTGACCCAAATCAAGACGATAATGAAGAGGATTAAAACGTTCAGCCAGTTGATCACAAACTGGCCCATCAGACGGGTCCAGCGTCAATTCAGTCACCGACAAAGGTGCCTGACGCCAGACTACCTGAGCCGGCACAGACAACTCTTGCCAGATAAAGGCGGTCCGCAGGATGTCATGACGATCAACCACCTGTTGCACCGCCGTCAAATAGCGGTCCAGCAGAGTCCGGTCAGCAAAGACCATCTGGTTGGCTAACAAATACGGATCACCTTCGCTTGCCAGTAAATGGTGGAACAAAATCCCGTCCTGCAACGGTGACAACGCATAGATATCCTGAATATTGGTCATCCCACCCGGCACCTGCCCGACGATACGGTCAATCTCTGGCTGAGTCAGATCTATCAGTGGCAACATTTCCGGTGTCAATACGGTGGTTGTTGGCGTAATAACATTAGCAGGCACGATCACAGCCCGATACTGCCCCAACGTTTGGGCCAAGTCTGACAACACCGGCGACTGGAATAGATCACGCACCGCCAGTGTCAATCCCAGATGACGCAGGCGTTCAATCATGCGTACCGCCAGCAATGAATGGCCGCCCAGTGCAAAGAAGCTGTCATACCGACTGACCTGTTCAATCCCCAGTAATTCACGCCAAATCGACGCCAGGGCCATTTCTGTTTCTCCCTGCGGCACGGCGTAAACCTGACGGGCAACCGCTTCACCATCCGGAGCAGGTAGCGCACGACGATCCAACTTACCATTCGCAGTCAATGGCAATGCATCCAGACGTACAAAAGCACTTGGCACCATATAATCAGGTAGCAGGGCACTTAGGTATTCACTCAAACTATTAACCAGCCCCTCATGCGCTTCCGCCACCACATAGGCAACCAGCTGTTTATCCTGCCCCTCACCCAGTGCCAATACAACAACCTCACACACCGCCGGGTGCTCTGCCAGACGCGTCTCAATTTCTCCCAGTTCAATCCGGAAACCACGGATTTTAACCTGCTGGTCGTTGCGGCCCAGGAATTCCAGATTACCGTCCGGCAGATAGCGAGCCAAATCCCCGGTCCGGTACATGCGAGCATCTGGGTTATCACTGAACGGATCAGTAAGGAAACGTTCAGCGGTTAACTCAGGGCGATTAAGATAACCTTGGGCTACCCCATCTCCACCAATATAAATCTCGCCGGTTACTCCCAGCGGCACCGGTTGACCATCAGCAGCCAGCAGATAAACCTGCGTGTTGGCTACCGGTCGGCCAATTGGGACGTTGGTTGCTCCCTGCGCTAATGCATTAATACGGTATGTCGTAGTAAAGGTAGTACCTTCACTCGGCCCATAGCCATTTAATAACTGTTGTGGCGGATTTTTGCTCAGCACCTGACCAATGACATAAGGGTCAAGGGCATCACCCCCGACAATCAAGATTTTAATCTGCGGAAGAACCGGAGATAACTCTGCCGCCAACCAGTTAAACAACCCGACAGTCAGCCACATAACTGTGACGCGGTGAGCCTGTAAAGCCTGTACAAACTCCTGTGGTGTCAATAACGTGGTGCGGTCGATAACCACCAGCGTTCCACCGTTGAGCAAGGGTGCCCAAACTTCAAACGTGCTGGCATCGAAAGCCGGATTAGCGGCGAAGGCAACCCGGTCATCCTGCCCGACTTCAGCATAGCCATTATTGATGACCAGCCTGACCACCGCACGATGAGGTACGACCACACCTTTTGGCATGCCAGTCGAGCCTGATGTGTACATGATATACGCTGATCCGGTACTGTAACGCGCCAGATCAAGGTTGATACGATCTTCCTCTCTGCCCGTATTTTCCTCATCAGAAAGACGCAGCAACGGAACTGAGAGACCAGCCGGGATATCAGTTTGCACATCAGTAATCAATAACTTGGCTGAACAATCATTTATCAACCAATTTCGCCGTTCTTCCGGCACACGGGTATCTATCGGCACGTAAACGGCACCAACCTTAAGGATAGCCAATTGGGCTACCACCAGTTCAACCGACCGCTCCAATAGGATCACGATGTACTCATCAGGACAAACCCCTTGTTCGATCAACTGACGAGCCAACCGGTTAGCACGCATATTCAGTTCCACGTAGCTTAAGGTCTTATCTCCTGCTATCAGTGCCGTCGCCTCTGGAGTTTTCGCTGCCTGCTGTTCAAACAACTGATGAATGCATAACTGCTCAGGATACGTGGTTTCCGTCGCGTTCAACGTTTTTAGCAACAACCTCCGCTCCGCTTCAGGCAGGATATTCAACGCCCGTACCGGAGTCTCCGGGGACTGGTCAAGCGCCTCAACCAGACTCTCCAGCGCCTGCTGCATATAGCCACATAACCGGGCCGGATCAAACGGTTGTATTACCTGAGCGGTCAGTCCCAGCGATTCGCCAAAATCTTCCACCGACAGCACAAATGGATAGTTAGTCCGCTCCTGTCCACCCAGAAATTCAATACCGCTTATCAGGTCATCTGGCGTTTCCACCAGAGTATTATGCCGATAGTTCAACAGACTATTAAAGAGTGGGATATCCCCCCGCACCCCGCTGCACCGCTGGGCCAGCGCCAATGAAGCATGTTCATGCGCCAATAATCCAGCCAATCGGGTATGGGCGGCCTGCACGCTATCCCGTACCGGGGTCTCATCGATATCCAGCCGCAACGGCAACGTATTGATAAACAATCCCATGCCATTCTCGGCACCTTCACCTGCCTGCATACGCCCAAACAACACCGTGCCAAACACGACATTCTTCTGACCACTGGTACGCGACAATACCTGCGCCCAGGCTAGATGACACAACGCTGCCAGACTGACACCCAAACGCCGGGCCTGACTACGCAGACGGTCATTCAACCCAGCGGTCAGCATCCGGTGAGATTCCATCACCTGCGAACCATCACGATGCACTTCCATCAAACCAAACGGCAGGGTCGGTTCATCCACCTCTGCTAACATGTCAGTAAAGAAGCGAGTGTGTTCTTCCTGACTGACACCTAACCGCGCCTGAGCCACCAAATTACGGAACGGTACCGGTGTCGGTAGGTTGTCTTCCTGAGCCGTCAGATACGCCTGCACTTCACGGTGCATCACTTCCATCGTTTCATGGTCACCGATCAAGTGATGATGCAATTCCAATAAGAACCAGCGACCATCAGTTTCTTGGGCAATGACAAAACGCAACAACGGGGCCTGACTCAGGTCAAGACGATACTGACGTGGGTCAAAACGCCGGGTTAACTGGTCACTGACCGAACCGTCAGCTGGGTTTAGTGTCAATTCAGTCACTGACAATGGGGCCTGACGGCAGACCACCTGCGCCGGAACTGATAACCCCTGCCAAATAAAGGCGGTGCGCAAAATATCGTGCCGATCAATTGTCCGTTGAACCGCCGCTAAATAATGGTCCAACATCGCCCTGTCAGCAAAAATCATCTGGCCGATTAACAGATACGGATCACCTTCATCCTCTAGCAGATGGTGGAACAGGATACCGTCCTGCAACGGCGACAGCGCATAGATATCCTGAATATTGGCTATTCCGCCCGGTACTTGGTCAATAATGCGATCAATCTCAGGCTGAGTCAGGTCAATCAACGGCAGCAGATCCGGTGTCAGCACTGTAGTATCCGGTGTAATACGGTTAGCAGGCACCTGGATTTCATTATGCTGAACCAGAGACTGGGCCAGAATACAGAGTGTTGGATGCTGGAATAGCGTTTGTACCGATACACCCAAACCGACACGCCGTAATCGTTCAATCATGCGCACAGCAAGCAGTGAATGACCGCCCAGCGCAAAGAAGCTGTCATGTCGGCTGACCTGCTCAACGTCCAGCAGTTCACACCAGACAGCTGCTAGCATTGTTTCTACCTTTCCTTGCGGGGCCTCATAGACCTGACGGGCAAACGCCTCCTCCCCTGGCGCAGGCAACGCCCGGCGATCCAACTTGCCGTTAGAGGTTTGCGGGAAGGCATCCAAGCGCACAAAAGCTACTGGGACCATATAATCAGGTAAAACAGCACTCAGATGTTCACGCAAACGGGCTGCCAACCCTTCATGGACTTCCGCGATTACATAGGCGACCAACCGTTTATTCTGCCCATCATCCAGCGTCAGCACTGCCGCCTCTTGCACTGCTGGGTGTTCCATCAGCCGGATTTCAATTTCACCCAGCTCAACCCGGAAACCACGGATTTTAACCTGCTCGTCGTTACGGCCTAGGAATTCTAGATTACCGTCTGGCAGATAGCGGGCCAAATCCCCAGTACGATACATCCGCGCATCAGATACCGGATTAAAGGGGTCTGGTATAAAACGTTCTACGCTCAATTCTGGCCGGTTCAAATAACCCCGTGCCACCCCGACACCACCAATATACATTTCACCCACACAGCCTAATGGTACTGGCTGACCGTATCTGTCCAGCAGGTAGACACAAGTATTTTTAAGTGGCCGACCAATAGAACAATCATCGGCAGGGGATACTATCTCCTTACAGGTCGCTGTCACGGTATTTTCCGTCGGGCCGTACGCGTTCAATAACCGGGGTCGGTGGATTTCCCGCGCAAACCAATCCTGAACAGCTCTCTTTTTAACCGCCTCACCCCCAATGATGATCAGCCAGAGACAATCCGGCAGCGGTAATCCATCGTCTCTGGCAATCAATTCAGACCAAAATGACACCGGCAGAGACATCACCGTGATCCGGTTTTGCCCGGCTAAGGCAATAAATTCCTGAACAGAAGTCAGCCAGCTGTCATCACGCATCACCAGCGTGGCGCCGTTGCATAATGTCGAGAAGCATTCTTCTACTGAAACATCAAAAGCAAAAGAAGCAAATTGCAATAACCGGTCTTTCGCCGTGATCGCATAGCTTTCATTAAAACCCAAATGACGCTGATATACCGCCTGATGTTCCACCATCACCCCTTTAGGCTGCCCGGTAGAGCCAGAAGTATAGATGACATACGCCAAATGCTGTGGTGTCAATGCCGTCACCAATGGATTATTATCCGGCTGGTCTGGCAGGGTATTCGGGTCAAGTACCGTCAGCCCAGCTAACGATTCGTTACCTAGTGCTGCCTGCCCAGTCACATCCGCTAATACCACTGACGGCGTGGTGTCATTCAGGATATATGTCAAACGTTCCATTGGATAAGTTGAATCCAAAGGCACATAAGCGCCACCCGCTTTCAACACTGCCAACAGCGCTACCACCATGGCCGGAGACCGTGATACGCAAATCGCCACCCGCTGGTCCGGCTCTACGCCCAAGGCAATCAGCTGATGAGCCAACCGGTTAGCACGGGCATTTAACTGCGCATAGCTAAGGGTTTGCTCTTGATACTCCAGTGCCGTCGCCTCTGGAGTTTTCTCCACCTGTTGCTCAAATAACTGATGAAGACATAACGCATCAGGATACTCGCTTTCCGCCACGTTCCCGGTTTCCAGTAATAACCTGCGCTCTGCCGGGGGCAGAATATTGATTTCCCCAATCCGCTGTTCGGCATGAGCAACCATGGCTTGCAGTACCATGTGCAGATATCCCACCTGCCGCTCTATGGTCGGTTGATCAAACAGGGCGGTGGCATAACTCAGCACACCAGCAATCCCGCCCTCCTCTTCTGACAAGCTAAGATCAAGATCAAACTGGACGTCACCAAGAGCTTGATCGACTGCTGACACAGCCAGCCCCGGTAGCTGCCATTCCGCGTTCTCATTGTTCTGCCAGGCAAACATCACCTGGAACAACGGCGTATGCGCCAGTCGGCGCGGCGGTTGCACAATTTCCACCACCTGATCAAACGGTAGATCCTGATGTTCCTGCGCCGCTAAGGCGGTTTGCCGTACACGTGCCAGCAACTCGGTTATCGTCAACTCGCCCGACAAATCCATGCGCAACGCCAGCGTATTCACAAAGAACCCGATCAACGGTTCCACTTCCTGACGACTGCGACCAGCACTCGGCGTGCCTATCACCACATCCTCTTGACCTGACAGGCGCGACAGGACTATTGCCCAGGCGGACAGCAGCGTCATGAATAACGTGACACCGTGTTGCTCACTCAGACGTTTCAACGCGGTCGTTAACGCCGCATCCAAGTTAACCGGCACGACATTGCCGGCAAACGACTGCTCAGGCGGACGGGGTCGGTCAGTGGGTAGATCCAGCAGAACCGGCGCGTCAGCCAGCATAGTACGCCAATAGTCGGATTGAATCCGGGTACGTTCAGCCGACAGCCACTGGCGCTGCCAAGCGGCATAATCCGGGTATTGAATCGCCAGCGGTGGCAATGGGTCCGGTTGCCCGGCCAGAAATGCCGTATAGAGCGCATTCAATTCACGTATCAGCACACTGACAGACCAGCCATCGGAAACAATGTGATGCTGGGTGAGCAAGAACTGGTATTCATCATCGGCAAGCCGGATAAGACGGGCACGGATGAGCGGACCATGGTCAAGATCAAATGAAGTATGGGCTTCCTCGTCGTTCAAACGCTCAAGCACCATGTCGGCATCCGGGAGTCCACGCAGATCATGTTGAGATAAAGGCAAGCCGCTATCCGCTTCCAATAGCCGTACTTGCGGTTGACCATCAACCGAGACAAAGACAGAACGTAACGCCTCATGACGAACAAACAAAGCATCCAGCGCCTGCTGCCAGGCCACAATATTCAGTTGACCACCCAAGCGCAGGGCCATCGGGATATGATAAGTCTCACTGACGCCATCCAACTGAGCCAGGAACCACAGACGCTGTTGAGCAAATGACAGCGGCAGCACTTCCTCACGGGATATCGGCAGGATGGCCGGCAATATAGCGCCCTGTTGACTAGACCGAGCCTGCATGACCTCAGCAAAAGCCATCAAAGTAGGAGACGAAAACAGGGTAGTCAACGGCAGTTCGACACCCAGCGCGGCTACCCGGTTCATCACCCGCATTGCCAGTAACGAATGGCCGCCTAGGGCAAAGAAATTATCGTGCCGACTAATCTGGTCAATCCCCAGCAACTCACACCAAATCGTCGCCAGTGTGGTTTCTGTCTCCCCCTGCGGTGTCTCATAGCTCTGACGGGCAAAAGCTTCATTGTCCGGTGCCGGCAACGCCCGGCGATCCAGCTTACCATTCGGGGTTTGCGGGAAG
>NZ_LJCS01000101.1:0-8272 GCF_001280945.1 Photorhabdus heterorhabditis
GCAATCTGGAATCATTTTTAAGTCTAGAAAATCGCTCTTCTGAAACAGCTGCTACTAATTGACCATCACTGATCAGCGCACAGGAAGAATCATGGAAATTTGCAGAGATACCTATTATATTCATAGCGTTATACCCTATCTTCGTTAGATTTAAGAATAAATACAGAGCGCGTTACCATTTATTATTTTAAAGTAAATCATATATCTTATTTCCATTTATCGATTGAAATATTCACCAAATACTTTTATTAAAAAACAATAACACGCTACAACATATCAATACTGATTTCACAATAGAAATAACTGCTAACTTTTTACTTTATATAATATTTCTTTGAAATTTATTATCTATACCCAATAGATTTCAATTTGCAGCGCAGCGGCAAGTGAACACATCCCCGGGAGTCTAGATAACAATGTGACTGGGGTAAGTGAAAGCAGCCAACAAAACAGCAACTTGAAGGATGAAAGGTATAAACATTATAATTATTTTATTGAACAGTATCAGTCTTATGTCAAAAATGTAAGCCTTGTTGAGTCAATTTTGTGATCATTATTAAAACAAAACATTATAAGGCATCACCATTTATCGCTTCACTTTACATGAAAAGAAAATATATTCCTTTTCAACAAATTAATATTAACCTCTTATTTGTCAAAAATTAATAATCGCAAAAATAATTAGTTAAATGAATTGATTGAATTTCCGCGTGAAATAATGATCAGATAAATATTCAGTGGGCATTCAGGCTGTTTAATCACTGAAAGCATACAATGAACCCGCGTTAAAGCAGGCTTTCTGAATTAAATAGCACTTCCACTCTCTGGCTATTTTTGGAAATGTTCCTTTTCTCTTATTGAGTGGCAGAATCTAGTTTACAAAATACCAATATTGCCGAACTCGGTTTAATCATAATACTCAGGTGCCTTACGAAATGTTGGCCAGGCATCCGGATCATGTCCCGTTACCACAATCGCATCTGTACGTTCGGCTAAATGCCGTAACTTTTGCACCGAACGCACAGTTTCAACGGTAGAAGTGAGAAACCCAGGCAATGCACGTTCTTCCCAATGATCGAGAGTATAAGCAGCATCAATTGTTAACAACAAGCTGCCACTGTTCGGCAAAGTAATCAGTAGTGATTGATGTCCCGGCGAATGCCCCGGAGTAAATACCGTTTTTAAAATTCCATCCCCATAGACATCAAACAAATCATTGCGTTCCCCATCCAGAAACGCCCATTTCAGCTTCGGACGATCAAAATCCTTACGAATGTAGCCACCGACAGCAAACCAGTCCGGTGTGTAGGCATATTCATATTCACGTCGTTGTACAATATGCGTCGCATTAGGGAAGCGCCCTATTGCGCCAGTGTGATCGAGATGAAGATGGGATTGCACCACATAGCGGATATCTGCGGGATCAATCCCCAGTTTTTTCACTTGCGCTACACAGCCTTCATCTTCACGCATTATCGGCCAATAGGTTTTTGTGATAGTTCCCCAGTAGCCTTCGGGGTCGGTTGCAGTTTCAACCGCATTACCGCCATCAATCAGCGTATGACCCTTAGGATGAGTGAGTAGAAAAAATGGAACCGGAATTTCATAATCGGCACCATTCCCCTGATTCATCTTAATATTGTGAACCTTACATTTGAGAGATCCGGTTTGCAGCATATACAGGCGAATGTCTGACATAATGATGTTAACCTTTTTAATCGGATTTATACCCTTCATCCTTCAAGTTACCGCTTTGTTGGCTGCGTTCACTTGCCGGCGAGGTGCTCCACTTTCCTTCATGATTTGTGTCATTTTGCTGATAAACGCAAACGGATCAAACTAGCCAATTCTCTCTCCATACGCGGCGTTACAAGCCTAAATAACAGAACCATGTATGGAAGGATATACAATACCCAGACGAATACCGTGACCGTAATATTAAATTTAAATTTTGTATACAAGTCTGCCCGTTAATCAAAAAATCTGACTAACGGGCAGAATATTAAAAGTAATCTTACTTTCAATTCTTACCATTCAATGCATCATCTGGCAAAAATTACTTTAATTCCATCGCACTACGTATAGTGAAATGGAGATCTGTTTGGTCGGTCAAACCAACAACATTCGCTGCCTGAGGGCCATAAGCGGCAACACGGAGCTGAGTTCCCGTATGTTCCTGCTCTTTCCCCTCAGAATTACTGTAACTCACTGCCATTACAGAACCATCTTTGGTAATCAATGCTTGAGTTAGTCCTGGAGACTTCACATTCGCTTCAATAATCTGGCTAGAGTGAGCATGATCAGCCGTGACAATCACTAATGTATCACCGTGTTCACGCGCATATTTCAGGCCAACTTGAACCGCTTCATCCAATACAACCGTTTCACCAATCTGCCCACAAGGGTTAGCTTTGTGATCCTGCTTATCAATAGACGCACTTTCTACTTGCAAGAAGAAACCATTCTTATTTTCTTTCAACAGATCGATAGCTTTCGCTGTCATCTGTGCCAAAGTTGGCGCATCAGGATTCCGTTTGGAATTCACTTTACAGCTCACCGGAGGGTTATCAATATTACCGTGATAAACCGCTTTAGGCCCTTCCCAAGCAATATCCATATTGCCTTCATGGAACAGACCCAATAGCGGTTTTTTCTGATTTGCTTCGGTAATTGATGCCAGTGACTTAGCATCTCTTACCAGCTGGTAGCCCTGTTCTTGTACCTGCTCTTCCAGCGTTTTACCTTTTCCATCTCCAGCAACCGATTTCTGGGTGAAAATCTTAGCACCACCACCTAATGTTACATCAGCACGAGCCACTAACAGCTGTTCGGTGATAGAACCTCGTCCCCCATTTTCCAACGCATTCGTCGGACATTCTTCTGCCGTCTCTTTCGGACCAGAACAATAGCGGTTGGTCACATGCGCATATTGTGCAGCTGGTGTAGCATCCTGCACTCTGGCCGTTGTGACGTTGCCGGTCCCTTTACCATTCGCTTTTGCTAGCTCAAGCAAGGTTTGGTGATCTTTACCAAATACATCAATGCCCAATGCCCCATTATAGGTTTTTACGCCAGTAGCCCAAGCTGTAGCAGAAGCGGCAGAATCAGTCACATAGTTAGGTTTATGGGTCTTTTTATCGAGAGAATAGTGTGTATATTGTCCAGTAAATGGCAAAGCATCAATGCCTTTGAAAAATCCACCAGCACCTTCTGCATAGTTACGGGCAATAGTAATTTCAGAATCACCCATCCCATCACCAATAAACAAAATAACATTTCTAGCTTTATGGTTATTAATTGCCGCCTTCAATGCCTCAACCTGATTGTGAGTCATACGACGAGCACCACCAAATTCAGTAATATTGCCTTTTACTGCACGATCTTCCGCCATAATTTGATTAACCTTCTGAGTACTCTCTGCCAACACTGGCAGGCTGACTCCTGAAATTAAGGCTGAAATCATAACTGCGATCAAATTTTTTGTATGTTTTTTAGACATTTAGATTTCCTTGTTAAAAACAATCGGAGTAAAAACTATCGTTATCTACTAAAAGGAATACTAAATAAACTATGTGACAATTATGTGAAAAAAATATACCTAATTTACCACTTTGCTACTAATGACTGTGTTCCGTAATACAACGTCTCACACCATGAGATATATACCTGTTATCTTTCAAGTTGCCTCTTTGTTGGCTGAACTCACTCACCCCGGTCACAGAGTTCTCTATGCTCCTGGGGATACGTTCACTTGCCGCCGCGCTGCAAATTGAAATCTATTGGGTAAGTCCTCAAGAGAAATTAATTGCATACTAACTTTCATTAGTAATGATATAACCGCGCCCAAATATCCAAAATAAATTATTTTACAACCAATTATATATGGACATATGAAGAACTTAGCACATTAATATGAGCTTGGTGAGCTTACCCCTCTTTTAATGGATTAAACAACAAAGAAACGGAATATATTCTATCCCGTTTCTTCAAATTCGATAAAATTAAAGATGAGTAACTATACCCTATATTAAATACACAATTTATTTCACATCAATAGAATCTAAAATCCCTCTACTCATACTCTTAGCAAAATCCCAATCATATTGTTCATAAACACGAGACAAAGCAAGAAAATGCGTCCCTGAATAGAACATTTCATATTGAGTATGACGTGATGCAAACTCAGAGCCAATGGCATCCCAAACTAATTTCAGTAACTTCACGCGTTCAATGGGTTCAAGTAAGGTTGAATATTGCGTTTTTTCTATTAAGTCACGGATTTCTGGATTTTTTAAGTCAGCATAGTTGGATGGCAACATAATCACACCACCACCAGAAAGTGTTCTGATGTTTTCTATCACTTTTGGATAAATTGACTGCAAAACAACCTGGCAACCATATAGTTGTAATCGATTAGGAATATAGTACTCATTATGTCGATCAGGGTTGTGAAGCAAACCACGAAATAGCCCTTCCATGTTAGTGGCATAGCAAGCCAGCTCAGCTAGTGACTCTCGAACAGCAGGGAATTCATTGGTGCTTATAGCTTCGGTAAGCTGATGAGCCAAACCCGATAAGAAATGTAGCTTAACGGCATATCGGGCCATGCCCTGAACATCCATTAAAACATCAGCAGCAGTTGCCTGAAATTGTCTGCGACACATACCTGTATTTTTATAAATAAAAACTCTTTCCCACGGCACGAGGACATCGTCGAAATAAACTACAGAATCATTTTCATCAAATTGATGCGATAAAGGGGAATCAAATTTATTGCTTCCTATTTCATAGGACTTTCTAGAAAGAATTTTTATCCCTTTAGTATTCAAAGGTAACGCAAAAGATAGAGCATATTGATCATCCACAAATTCTTTAAGTGGATTGAACACACCAACAAAAACCTCTTCTGCAAGGACAGCGGCTGTCCCTAACATTTTTGCCCCTCGAACAATGATTCCTTGCGGTTTTTCCTCCAGTACACGAAGAGTATGAAATACGTTTTTTACATGCTCACTGGGCGTTTTGGATCGATCACCTTGTGGATTGACTAATGTAAAAGTCAAATAAGTATCTTTATCACGGGCATATAAATAGTAGTTTTTTAACGCCTCGGCTCTGTCCCTAGAATATTCCTCAAATATTTCCAGGTGAGTGATCATTCCAGTCATAGCAGAAGCAACATGATCCGGACTTCTGCCTAACCAACCACAACTCTGCATTGCCCAAGCATACGCAGCCTCACCTCTGGCAATCAATTTTTCTCGAGTATCAGGAAGCTCCCAACTTAAACCGACGTTCTTGCCTCCAGGGATTTCAAACGTCATCCGATCGGCATGTTCTGCCTGATAATCATAAAGTGAAGCTACGGTCCTGATTGCATTTCGAAAAGCAGGGTGATCCACATGATTTGTGATCTTTTCTCCATTTAAAAAAACAGTTCTTCCATCACGCAGGCTTTCAATATATTCCTCACCTGTTCTAGACATTAATGACTTCCTCCGAAACGGGATTGATTTTAGGTAAATCGATCTTCAAAGGTCTAAAAATAAAATAGGAGCTTCCAACTACGAACAACCAACCTACAACGAGAATTGCTCCCACGGAGAGCTAACATGTTTCCAATACATCTGTTTATCACTAAAATATTATAACAGCCTTTTAACGATATAACTTCGTAGTCATTCTAATAAACAAATAATTTTCACATGGTAACTTCATGATATTATAATTACTTTTAAACTTTCCTGACGATATTATTTTCCATATATTAAATATATATTGAACAACAATGACTTGATAACCACCGATTCCTGAATAAATATCGGTGGTTTCTATTTTAAAATAAACAAGAATTATGCATATCTTACTGTTTTTTCATCTAATTTCCCTATTAACTGGCTAAACATCAGCAAGGTACTGAGTAATAGATAACGCTGCCTAGTTGTCAAACGCAAATAACGACGACTAGCGGGTAACCGACTAACAACCTCAGAAGCAGCAAAATGCTCCACCTCGAACTGCCATTGCCCCTGATAAATATTCAATGTGAGATGCCGAAAATCCAGCTCTGCTAACGTTTCACCAATCAATGGATACTGATTGAGTAAATCAATAATCTGCTGTCCAAACTCTGCACCATGACAACAGTAATAATTCACTGTCTTTCGCCGAAGTATTCCTTTTACTTTGGCTTTAATAACTATTTTTTCCTTGAATGAAGTGATTCCCTGCAAACGAAAACAACAACTGACAATATAAGCCAGAAACAGTGCTTTCGGCTTTTCATAAACTTCAACCAGAGGTCCATCAGGTAACGTAATTTGCAAACTTTCTGTTGATAAACGCTCACAACAGTAAGGTGACAAATTCTGTTGCAGCCAGTTTAGAGTCATACCGACCTGATAGCCAGAAGGGTGGCGGGGTTTACTGAATCGCCGCCAAATAGCATCAATGAAGGGAACGAAGTGACTCACGTTGCACCTCCGACAATTCACCCTGAGTAAAAGTATGCGAAAGTACCTGCTCAACGGGCACTGGTTTAAACGGATTCACCCGTTGTACACAGAGCGTCCAAAACAGAGCATAACTGGCTGTCAGGCCCAACATAATGGCGAAGGGAATATACACGTCACTGGGATTCATTCCCGGAGGTGTGATATGAATAATCGCCAAGATAATACCCACACTAGAGATAATCTGAGGCAATGGGAAAAAGGGTGATTTATAGGCACGATGTAAATCAGGTCTGCGGATACGCAGTAATATCACGGAACATGTCACCAACAAATAAGCCACACACCAAGCACATACTGCTGCCAGAACCAAAGGCATAATCCGATTCAAATCGCCCTGAATAATAAAGGCATGTAAACAGGGGATCATTACCGCAACCAAAATCCCAAATATTGGCGTTTTAAAACGTGGATGCAGATAAGCAAAAATACGCGGCAATGCACCATCCAATGCCATACCGTAAAGAATGCGTGGCACAGCCGCCATCAGGGTATTAATCGTTGCAGCCCCTGCCAGTAATAACCCGATACCAATCCAATACTTACCAAAATCGCCCATTACCTGACCCGCAAACGCAGGGATTGCCATTGGCGTTTCCAGCAAACGAACATTATTTTCTACATCAACCAGTACATTCTCTACCTGATGACTGATCGATGCCCCGTATAACCCCATACAGAGAGCCACGCCACACAAGCCTGTCATCATTGCTCGCGGGAGCACTTTGGCAGAATTTTTAATTTCTGGCGCCATAGGCGTGACCAGCTCACAGCCAACAAACATAAACATCGCCATACCCACCAAGCTCAGTACCGCTAGTGGATCGCTCAGATTAAGCCCCTCACCGAACCAACTCTCCAGTGGCACAGTAAACGGCATCAATAATCCGCAAATACTGAAAATAACCAAAGTACTCCACATACAGAATGTCAGCACAATTTCGACTTTACTGAACGCTTCAATACCCAACGCATTCAGTAACCCGAAAGTAATAACCAGTCCAACGCCCACCATCCATGACGCGTTATTACTTTCCATCACCGTATTAAGGCTATCAAAATTCACTAATGCCATAATGCCAGACAGAATTGTTTCTGCCGTACCCGCAAAAATATGAACAATTAAATAAGCTGAAAGCGCGCCGGTAATCGCCCAAAACCGCCCCATTCCACAAGAAATATAATCATAGACAGAACCCGATGTCGGTAAAATGGCTGCCGCTTCGGAAAAAGTCGTCACTTGAGCTTGCATCATGATAAAGCTAATTATCATAGCCAATACGAAAGTATCACCACCAATACCAAAACCACTTGTTACAGTCAGAATAACCGGGCTTGCCATAATTACCCCAACGGAACTTGCCAGTGTAGTAGGAAACCCCACCACGCCCTTTTCAATATGCGAAGTCAGCCGCGTTGACATACTCATCATTTTCCCTCTTATTCCGGCCATAAAAATAACGTTAATAACTATTTATTTGTGAATTTTTTGTAAATTTCATTAGGGATAAATACACTATAGAAAGCGAAGCGGAATATCGACCATCGTCCTAAAGGACGATATCCAAAGGGAGATTAATGACGCAAAAAATATCGCGAAAAATACCAGAAGGTAGAGATAAAAAACATAATCAACCCGAATTCTGCTTAAGCCGTCATTGAGAAATCTTCTTCTGAGTAGAAAACTTTCAGTGATGGTTTTTTCAATTTAAGGCAGTAAGCAATCAGTCCACCTAAAACGGTCAACATAAATCCTCTTA